>CAWVUN010000124.1:0-5972 GCA_963932495.1 uncultured bacterium | reverse complement strand
ATTGACCGAGGAGGGGTTTTTGCCTGGATGAAAGGAACCTTCGATTTATTAGATCGCGAAGAACAAGATGTTGTTAAAGGTTTCCTAATTAATAAGTTTCGTGGGGATCTGGATCTTTTAAAACCAGGTCTGACTCAGTTTGAAAATATGGTTCACAAACCCATACTTGGCGTAATTCCTTTTGATAGAGAGCTCTACGTTGACGAGGAAGATAGCGTCCCTCTACCAAATTTATCGACCGGGATAGATAACATTGACGACAAACTCAAAATTGACGTGATCCGTCTTCCAAGAATTTCAAACTTTACCGATGTTTCCCCATTAATGCATAACCCAGGAATCACACTTCATTACGTCTGGCGCCCGGACCAAATACAAAGCCCCGATCTAATAATAATTCCTGGCAGTAAAAACGTTTTGCAAGATATGGAGTTTTTTAAAAGTCAGGGACTGGATAAAAAAATTCTTGATAGTCACAGTAAAGGAACATTGGTCCTCGGAATTTGCGCAGGGTTTCAAATTCTTGGCAATACGCTAGTGGATCCTCACGGTATGGAAAGCTCTACCAAAAAGGTCAATGGACTGGGGTTACTTAATATGGAAACGGAAATTCAACCGGAGAAGATCACTCGCCAAACCAACCCATTAACATGCGACAGCCCCGTTTTTTCCGGAGGTTTGAAAGTATCCGGCTATGAAATTCATATGGGTATTTCTCAGATCAAGGGCGACCACCCTGCTCTTTTCTCCGACCATCAGAAAAATGCAAAACCCGAACTTGGAGTATCAAATTGCTCGGGTACTGTTTTAGGGGCTTATGTTCATGGCTTCTTAGATTCTAATAATATACGGGAAGCTTTTTTGAATCATGTATGCAAACACAGAAAGTTGCCCACAAATTATATTTCATTTGATTACGAAAAATTTCGCAATGACCAGATGGACCGTTTATGCAATTTAGTTTCTAGCAATGTGAATATGGAAAAAATTTACGAAATCGTCGGATGTTAAACTTCTTTTCAGCTTTAGCTTTTCTAACCATCATTCGCAGTCCTAAACAAGGAGCTTGGGAAGACGGTAAAAAAGTTATTTATTTACCGATTATTGGAGTATTGATTGGTCTCGGTTTATGGGGAGTCGACTCCCTTGGAACCGTTATTTTCAATCCCGAATTACGTTGCGCTTTCGATTTAATATTTTTAGCCCTAATTACAGGTGGACTTCATCTAGATGGACTAGCCGACTCTGCAGATGGGATCCTAGCTCATCGAGGCCGAGAAAAAGCTCTGGAAATTATGCGAGATTCACGGATCGGCGTAATGGGAGCGCTAGTTATATTTTTTTGTCTTCTAATCAAGTTTGCAGCTCTTCAAGGTCTTGGGGAAACTAACCGCTGGGTTTGGCTTATAGCAGCTCCAGCTCTATCACGAACCAGTTTGACAATAGGCCTGGTATTTACGAATTACGCACGACCCGAAGGAGGATTGGGAACAGGCTTTTTTCAAAAAAACCGTTTCAACCTTTTTATCCTTACACCCTTCGCCCTGGTAGTTCCTTTTTTTATCTCCCCCCTAACAGGTGTTTTTGCCTTAGTAGGTTTCTTTTTAGCCGTAGCTTTACTTTTTTCATTTTTTAATCGTACAATAGGCGGGATGACCGGAGATACTTTAGGAGCCACAGCAGAAATTATAGAAGCAGTTATTATCGTTGAAGGTGTTATTTTAAGCCATTGGCTCACCATTTAAGAGAATCAATATGTCGAAAAGAACTTACCTTGTTACGGGTGGCTGTCGAAGTGGAAAATCTAAACATGCTCTAATAATTGGCAACCAATGTTTAGGTAAAAGAATTTATTTAGCTACAGCAGAAGCTCTTGACGCAGAAATGGAATCACGTATTGAGTCACATAAAAAAGAACGCGACTCGTCTTGGCAAACTATAGAAGAGCCGCAAGATCCTGCTTCTATCATTAAAAGTTTTGAGTCCGAGAATGCAATTATTCTATTGGATTGCCTTTCGCTGTGGGTATCTAATCTTCTTTTGGCTGACCGAAAACGAGAAGATATTTTAGAACAAACTCAAATTCTAGCCGAAGCGTGCCATAAATCAAAAGCGTCAGTCATTGTTGTCACAAACGAGGTGGGAGCCGGAATAGTTCCCGACAATAAATTAGCGAGAGAATATCGCGACATAATTGGCGAAGCAAATCAGATCATAGCTTCAAATTTTGACGAAGTTGTTCACTGCGTTTCTGGTATTCCCGTTGTTATCAAATCGAAACCACAAAGCGACTTTCAAGAGAAAGTTGATTCCGAATATCCATATGAGTTTTCTCCAGAGAAAAAACAAGGACTTTATGACGCCATATATAAAAGAAGAGACGTTCGCCAATTTAATTCCAAACCCATTCCACCCTCTATTTTAGGCAGAATTTTAGACGCCGCTCATCATGCGGGTTCAGTTGGTTTCATGCAATCTTGGAACTTCATGATCATAGACGATATCGCCATAAAAAATAAATTACGCGAAGAGTTTGACCGATGTAACGAAACCGCCGCGCAAAAAATTTCTGAAGAACGCGAAAAATTGTATCGCTCTTTAAAACTGGAAGGGATTTTAGAAGCTCCCATAAATCTATGCGTCACATGCGACTCAACCCGGCTTGGCCCAAATGTATTAGGAAGGGATACAATTCCTGAAACGGATTTAATGAGTGCCGCTTGTGCAGTACAAAACCTTTGGCTAGCAGCCAGAGCAGAAGGGGTGGGAGTTGGTTGGATTAGCATCCTTTCCAAAGAAGAATTAAAATCAATTCTAGCAATCCCCGATCACGTTGTTCCTATAGCATATCTCTGCGTAGGATATACGGATAACTTCCTTAAAAAACCTATGTTACAAACCGTAGGTTGGAAAGACAGATTACCCGTTGAGAATTTGGTTTATTACAACAAATGGCAAGCCAAACCTGACGAAATGGCTATCAAGTTTCCTACCGGAGAACTTTAATGAACTCTCTAAAATCTCCCTCATCTCATTCTCAGATTCATTCGAACGAGTTCAATAATCCAGAATAAGTTTTTTATCCAAACCATGGCGACGACTCGCAGGCAGCTTTTACATTTTATCAATTACCTCAAGCTAAATTAATTAATTTCAGCGTTAGACTAAATCCGTTGGGACCTTCGGACGTCATTTCCAAATTATCAGAACAAATAATGACTTGGTTGATACATTACACCGATCCCAGTTCAGAAAATTTAAAAAATGTGTTTTTCTGAATTTAGAAACGTTCCAAAAGATTCAATCGTTGTTGGAAACGGATCAAACGAATTGATCTATTTGATCTCGCGCCTTATCCCACAAGGAAAAAAATGTGTAATCGTTGAACCCACATTTTCTGAATACGATTCAGTTCGCAATTCCTCATCAATTTTACAAACTAAATACCTTCTCAAACCAGAGAACGATTTTCGCTAAGACATTGAATTTTTTCTAATTTATTTACAGAATATTGAAAACTTGGCATTTGTCATTCTGGGCAACCCTAATAGCCCAACGGGTCATACTTGGGAAGTAGAAAGCCTAAAGAAACTGACGAATTTTTTCGAGAGAAAAAACATTCTTCTAATCATTGACGAAGCTTTAAACGATTTTTGCAACGGCAATTTTTCTCTTGCCAATGAAGCAGCACGATCTAAAAACCTCATAGTTATTCATTTATTAACAAAGGTATTTTGTATTCCTGGAGCACTTTTAGGTTTTTGCAGTCTGCACTAAGAAACTGCAAGCAAGTTCAAAAGCTTCATTCCACCTTGGAACGTAAATTCGATAGCTCAAACAATTGGGTTAGAAATCTGACTCGTAGTTATTATAAAAAGCTGATTCTGGCAGATGGATTAACAACGATTATTCTTTTTGGAGGAGTTTACGAAGTCACCTCCGCTCTTATAAATTATATTGTTTCAATTTCCCTAACCTTCTTAAGACATCCTTTCGATTTTTATTTTGTTCACTTGTCTAGCTAATCGTTCACTTTTTGACGAGAGCACCCACATCCTAAATCATATTTTAAACGGCGACGCCAACTCTGCAAGGAAAAGTCCTTCTATGATTGTTGGACAAAATACTGAAAAATTAGATCAAAAAGGAATTTTACGAGCAACGGTGGAAACCGTTTCAGAAAACACCGCCGACGGAATCATCTCTCCTTTATTTTATGTCTATATTGGAGGCACTCAACTAGCACTCGCTTACAAAACAATCAATATTTTAGACTCTATGTTTGGATATGAAAATGATCGTTATCTCCATTTTGGATGACTTCCAGTAAAACTGGACGATGTAGCAAATTGGAACCCCCCCGGCTGGCAATGTTTATTCTTTCTTTTGCAAGCTTCTTAAGTGGATTTAACGGCGCTCGGGCTTATAAAATATCTTTACGAGACGGGCAAAATCATTCGATTCCCAACGCAGGAATACCGGAAACAGCTTTTGCTGGAGCTTTAGGCCTAAAATTTGGTATCCAAAATTATTATGACAACTTATTAGTTTAAAAACCTTTCATCGGAAAATAGAAAAATAAAATTCAACCAAAGCATATTTCTCAATACCACCGTATTATGTTTGTTTCTTCTATTCTCGCTTTGTTAGTATTTATGAGTATAATGGAAGGCTTTAGGTTAATTTGAAGACCATCTTGTGAATAAATAATAAACACCCAAATATTTAAACGCATTAGATTTAAAAATCGATTTTTTTATCTTATGCCTTTCCATTCTTTCGCCGAGTTCCGCCTTCGCCATTGTTCAAAAACTGGACACAAATTCTGACGTAAAAATAGATCAATTACGCCATTTTTCTAAAGATCGCAAACTCTTAAGAATTAAATACGATTCGGAAAAAAATGGTACTATCGATCAAAGAGATATTTACAACTCTCAAACCTTTTTTTAAAGATGGAACGATTGACTGCATTCAATATTATGACGACCAGAGAAATCTTAGCAGAGTCAAAGCCGACACAAAGTTTGACGGAAAAATAGACCATAGAGATTTTTTAGCAAAGGAAAAGACTTATTAAAAATTGAGCACGACCAAAATTCAGACGGGAAAACCAATATTTGGCAATATTTTAATCTCGATGGCAAACAATCCCGTATTTCCTTTGACCTCGATTTTGACGGAATGGCGGATAGGCTAGACTTATTAAACGGAGAAGAAGTTTTCCAAATTGCCTTCTTCGATTCAAATAAAGAGCACAAGCCCGATCAATGGCAATTTTTTAATTCTTTTTCTGAAGTTGGAAAAAATTCATTTTTTGACACTAACTTAGACGGTAACGCCGACAGGGGAGGATATTATGACTCTAATGGGGAAGCTGTTCGAGCATTAATTGACGATAGTTTTGACGACGTCTCCAACCAAGAAAAAATAAAAGGAGAACCCAGTGAAAGCGAATAAATACTTTTTTTTATTAATTGCTACATTTTCTCTTTCCAGTTGTGGAGGCGGTCCACCTCCTAAGTTACAGGTACCGCCAGAATTTAAAGCGGGCCAAACTCATTTCCACACAGTTTGTTCAAATTGCCATGGCCCTGATGCTCTATCTCAAGGGAGCTTTAAAGCCCCAAAACTTATCGATGAAGAGTATCTCCTAGAAAATTTTTCTGACGATGATATTCGAGAAACAATAATTATGGGGACCGATAAAATGCCATCTCAGCGTAATAAATTTACAGATGAGCAAATTAACGAAATCATCAAATATCTTCGTTATTCTCAAAAGGCGGCTGGCCTAACTTCTGAATCAGAAGAGGAATCTGAAGACGAATAAAAAAAGTTACTATACATCCATCATCCTATAGGTCTAATCGTTTGTTTCCAAAACTTTCTCCTGTTCAAGATTCAGATTTAGAAAAAGCTCAATCGCAGCTAAATATTTTAACCAAACCTCCTGGAAGTTTAGGGAAATT
>CAWVUN010000123.1:0-5994 GCA_963932495.1 uncultured bacterium | reverse complement strand
CCTCATCAAGGAGTGAAAACTGAGGGTTTAAAGGACTATCTTCTTTATGCGTCTTCTTGACAAACCCATTTAATTTATTTTTTCTTGTTAGAAACGTTTGTGAATAATATTTTATATTGTTTATTACGCAACTAACTGTATCAACAAAAACCTTGGATTTTGAGGCAAAAATAGTCAAAACCCTATGGAAAATTATTTTCAAGACTTCTACTGCGATGATGGAAAATTTATTAATGGTTGGCTTTGGAAAAAAGTTCAAGATCTCACTTGAATACCCATTTAATAGATCTTTTAGAGAAAAAAACTTAACAAACACTATGGTGATGTTTGTCTTTAATTAGCTGCTTCGAGAATAAACACAATAAACCTGTTGGATCAATAGTTAAATCTTTCATTAAAACGGAATAAAACCGGAAAGAGATCCTATAAGCATAGCCAAAATTAAAGTTTGCGATGAGTTTTATTTAGGGCTGATAATTTGAAGTTGGTAAAAGAAATTTACTTAAAACTTTTTTTGTCGAAACAGGCAATTTGGGTGCGGAGATATTTACTAAAGAGAATTTATTTTTTTCCCCGTTTATCATTATTGTTCATTTGTGGTTTGTAATCACCCGTCGGGAAAGAGTTTATTTTCGTCCAGGATCAATTGGTTGCTATTCTTATATTATCTTAATGAGCTATGTAATATTTATTTTGTCTCCAGTGGACTATCATGGTTTTATTTGTTTTCAGTTTTGAGAAAACGATAATTTCGTAATTAACAGTTGTTTTGCGAATACTTTGAGGAATGACAATCAATTTTGTACTTCCACCTTAAAGACTATTAGCTTTATTGGGTTAAGCTTTAGTAAAAGTTGATACAAGATATAGTGTGTACGATAAAAAAAACATACTAGCGGTAGTATAATCTACTTTACAATTAGAATTGATTGGGATAAAGTTCCGGTATTACGCATTCCCTAATTATTTGAAGAACTAACCTCGTTTAAAAAGCTATGAAGTTAAAAAGTTTAGAGTTAATCGGGTTTAAATCCTTTGGAGAAAATGCCAAATTGGATTTTACCAAAGGTTTTACGGCGATAGTTGGCCCTAACGGCTGTGGCAAAAGTAATATTTCTGATGCTATACGCTGGGTCATTGGAGAGCAAAATTCTCGCGCTCTTCGAGGCCAAAAGTTAACAGATCTGATTTTTAATGGTAGTGCATCAAGAAAAGCACTAAACCGGGCGGAAATTTCTTTGGTACTGGAAGATATTCCTATGGGATTGCGAGTCGCGAATGTTCCTCTAGCGGGAACAGAAGTTAAGGTAACTCGTTGTTATCATAGGTCAGGCGATAGTGAATACTTCATTAATCAAGTTTCTTGTCGGCTGAAAGATATCATCGATTTATTTCTGGATTTGGGAGTCAGTTCTCGTTCGATGACAATTGTGGAACAAAACCATGTTCAAGAAATAATTTCGGCTAAACCAGAACAAAGGCGTTATTTGATTGAGGAAGCAGCAGGAATATTAAAGTTTAAACACAGAAAACATGAGGCTGAGCTTAAGTTAAATGCTTCTCGCCAAAATTTACTTAGAATTACTGATATTGTCCAAGAACTTTCAAGGCAAACGGATTCTCTAAAACGGCAAGCTGACAAAGCGGAGCGTTATAAGCGGTATCGATCTGAATTAAAAAATCTTTCACTGAATCTTTTTTCTCAAAGAATTCGTCTATTTCATCAAGAGTTAGAGGCGTTGGAAAAAGAGCTGACTGTTGCCGAGTATAAAAAAGCTCATATCGCATCCTCTTCCTCTACTGTAGAAAATAAAATCGAGGAGTTAAAAGAAGAAATTAGCGAATTGCAAATTCAGGTTGAATATAAAAAAGATGCTGTTCAAAGTTTGGCCACTCAGATATCCAAAGATGAGCATAGTGTTGAGTTAAAGCAAACCCAAATTGAAGCGACTAAAAAAGACTCAAGCTCTGCTGAGGGTGAAATTAATGAGATGAAAAGAGAAATTCAGGTGCTCGAATCGACAACTGTTTCTCAGCGAGGGGAATTAGGGAAAGTTTCTGAAGAGATTGATTCTCAAGAAACAAACTGTGAAGATATCGCAAAGACAAGGGAATCTAAAAAGAATGCTTTACGCGAAAAAGAAAACCTTTTACGAGGTCAGGAAAGTAGCAGTCGTGAAATCTATGGTCAATTTTCCCAAAAAAATAACGCATGCTCGGTTTTGAATACACGTATCGAAAATATCGAAGCTAGAGAAGAAAAGTTAAAACAAGAGAAGCAAGAGACTGTCGAAGAAAAAGAAAAGGCTGAAATATCTGCGGAAAATACGCGTGCTTTATTAGAAGAGCAGTCTGCTGTTTTAGAGGAATTGAGATCGAAAGAAGAAGACGTTAAAGAAAGAATTGAGTACTGCAAAGGACAATTTGGAGGTCTTACTCAAGAATATGAAAAGGTTCGAGAGGATTATTTTTCCCGAAATTCGTATTTTGATTCTTTAAAAGCTCTCCGCCAGAAATTTGAAGGGTTCGACGAAGGAGTTAAGGTGTTGATGTCTAGCACTAATGGAGATCGGCTACCTGGTTTGCTGGAGGTGATGGCTGATGTTTTAAAAGCACCAGAAGAGATAGAACCTGTTTTAGAAGCTGTATTGGGAAATAGATTACAGAGTGTAATAGTAGATTCTTATGACGATAGTTTACAAGCGATTAATTATTTAAAGAGTAATAATTCTGGCCGTGGTTCTTTCATTCCGAAGAGTCCCCGACATTACGAGAAATCTCCAATAGTTTTAAATGGTAATCCTGCAGTTAGGGGTAAACTAAAAGATATGGTTCGATGCCCTGAGCAATATCAATCAATTGTTGAACAGCTTTTGGGCGACGTTGTGTTAGTTGACGACCTGGAAACCGCATTAGGTTTATATACCAAGCCTGGTTTTGAAGGCGTAGTTGTGACCCAAGCTGGAGAGATTTTTGACTCCCAAGGGGTCGTATCGGGTGGGAGTAGTCAAAAAAGTTCTATCGGATTGCTTAGCCAAAAAAGAGAAATAGAAGAGTTAGGAAGTGCGGTTCAGACTTTAAGAGAAAAAATGGAGTCGGCGAAAGAAGCAAAAGAAGCTTCCAATGAATTATTGATTGAATCAGAAAATCAGCTAGCAGATATTCGTCCAAGACTACATGATGTTGAAGTCGAACGCGATGGCCGTCGAAAAGATCTTGATCAAATTCAGAAAGAATTTGAAAGGTTAGATCGTAAGCTTTCTGTTTTGGATTATGAAAGCTCTTCAGGAGCAATGGAACTCGAAGAATTATCAAAAGAAAGAAACGCTCTAAGCCAGTCAATATCCGAGTTGGAATCTGAAAAAAGTCGAATTGAAGTGGAAGTGGATAATATTCGCTCAAACTTGGTGATTATGAGGGAAGAGCTTGAGAAGAATAGCTCCGAGCTAAATACTCAGAAAGTCTTTATCGCATCTTTAAAAGGGAAGCGAGACATTATTTTGTCGGATATTAAGCGCTTGATCGTTCAAAAAGAAAACTTTAAGATTCGCGTTGAAAAAAGAGAAAAAGATGCGAAAGATAATATAGATAGGATTGCTTCTTTAAAAGCAGAGGTAGAGGAAATAGAAAACGAGATCGTCGTTAAAGCGAGAGAGAAAGACGAGTTAAGCGAAGTATTGACGGATTCTGAAGAAACACTTCGTGAGAAGGATACAATTTTAGATGAGTCAGAAAAAGAATCTAAAAACTTGTTTAAGGAACTTCAGGAAAACTCTGAAGTTTTATCACAGCATGAATTGAGGCGGTCTGAAATTAGAATTCAGTCGGCTCATATACAAGAGCAAGCTTTTAACGATTTCAATGCGACTGTGGAAGAGGTTCTGGAAAATTATAACGAGAAAATCGACGATGAAGCGGAAATTGAAGAATATTTGCGGGAACTCCGTCGCAAAACCGAAAGAATGGGAGAAGTAAATCTCGCTGCTCTTTCTGAATATGAGCAAGCTAATGAACGTTATACATTCCTGTTTCGACAACAGCAGGATTTAACAGAGTCTATGGAGTCGTTGACGAAGGCGATAGATAAAATAAATCAGACAACCTTAGAGAGGTTTGTCGATACGTATGAAAAGGTAAACGAACAATTTTCGAAAATATACGCTCGATTATTTCAAGGAGGCAAAGCACGTTTAAACTTATGTGACGCAACCAATCCTCTAGAATCTGGAGTTGAAATATTTGCTCAGCCGTTTGGTAAAAAAATGCAAAACCTAAACCTGCTTTCTGGTGGTGAAAAAGCAATGACAGCACTTTCGCTTATATTTGCTCTCTTAAAAATTAGGCCCACCCCATTTTGTTTCCTTGATGAAGTGGATGCTCCACTTGACGAACCCAATGTTGTTCGCTTTCAGGCCATGCTGCAAGAGTTGACAGGTAAAACCCAATTTATTCTGATTACTCACAATCAACGTACAATGTCTTTCGCCAATATATTATATGGCGTGACCATGGAAGAACGCGGCGTTTCAAAAATCGTTTCCGTAAACTTGAATTAAGCTAGTTTGAAACTTTCAGGTCAAGAGATTAAATATAAAATCGCGTTAAAGGAAGATGTTTGACTAAGCGATTTCACACATGGGGGCATGTTTCCCGTTGCTAGATGAGGAGGGGACTTTCTCTGTGTTGTTGGGTTGTGGGTATCGAAAAACTTTGCCTTCGTAGTTTTTAACGATTACTTCTCGGTCATTATGCTCTATGACTGAATTTGGTAGAAGTCTGATTTTTCCGCCTCCACCTGGAGCGTCAATGACGAAATACGGGACTGCCATTCCAGAAGTGTGCCCCATCAGGTAACGGATAATTTCTAATCCTTTTTCGACAGCTGTCCTAAAGTGCGTGGCTCCTGCTGTGATATCCGCTTGATATATATAGTAAGGTTTTACGCGGATTTTTAGGAGTTTATGGACAAGCTCCTTCATGATTTTAGGATCGTCGTTGATTCCTTTTAAAAGAACCGTTTGGCTTCCTAATGGAATTCCGATGTCTGCTAGACGATTGCATGCTCTTTCTACTTGGGGCGTGATTTCGGCTGGATGATTAAAGTGTAAGTTGGCATAGAGTGGATGGAAATTTTTTAGCATTGCGCACAACTTCTCTGTAACACGTTCAGGTAAAGTGCCAGGAACTCTTGTTCCTAACCGAATAATATCTAAGTGTGGGATGGAGCGTAGTTCGCTTAGGATTCTTTCCAGTTCTTTGTCTGGAACTAGTAGAGGGTCCCCTCCCGACATGATTACGTCGCGGATTTCCGGATGATTTCTAATATATTCAATACCTTGGCGTAATGTTTCCCGAGTGACGATTCCTGGGAAACCGATTTTGCGTTTTCGAGTACAAAATCGGCAAATAATAGGGCATTGGTTGTTTAGCATCAACAAAACTCTATCAGGATACCTATGGACCAATTCAGGGACTGGCATGTCTCCTTCTTCGTTTAGTGGATCGCTTTCTTGGAGATCCTCATCGTCAATCCAATCGTCTAATTCCTCAAGTGTGGGAACGACTTGTTTCCACATTGGATCATCCGTGCTTTTAACTTGCTCCAAAAAATAAGAGTTGATTCGTATCGGAAACTTTTTGGCAACTTTTTCTAATTTTTCTTTATATTCGTCGGAAAGGTCAGAAAGAAAAGGCAAATCTTTGACTTTGGTGATACTTTGGCTCAACTGTTTTTGCCAGGTCTCCATGGAATTCCTTTTATTTTGTAGACGATTGCGAATGATTTAATTTCAAATGGTCGATAATCTCATATTCATCGGCCAAAACGGTTTCTCCATCTACTAAAACTGGAACCGTGTATTGCCCAGAAACTTCAAATACTTCTTTTCTTTCTGAAAATGGCCATGCGACGTCAATTTTTTCATAGTCTAGTCCCATTACAAAGCCAAGAGATACTTGTTGTTTTTCCATATGATATAAAAAAGAACCTCCATA
>CAWVUN010000122.1:0-5997 GCA_963932495.1 uncultured bacterium | reverse complement strand
AAAATTAAAATAATTTATCTTGTTTTGTAAGTTGTTTTGTCGCCAGGATAGCAATGTGGCATAAACCACATTGCTATTACAGCTTAATTTACAGGATGAACTACCTAATCTTATTTTTTTAATGTGGGTCGTTGAGAAAGGTTATTGATTGGAGGAGGCTTTGGAAGATTTAAAGCGTTTTTATAAAATCTACCGCTTCGTTAAGTCGTTTTAAAGTGCGTGTCCGTCCAAGTAATATTATGACATCGTATATTCCGGGACTCACAGTTTTTCCAGTTAAAGCGACTCTAATCGGTTGTGCCAATTTTCCCAACTTCAAACCTTCTTTTTCGACAATACTTTTTATAATAGATTCTATTTCTGCTTCTTTTTCCGTAAAATCGTTTAGGTTGGAGAGTGCTGTAATTACCATTTCTAATAATGGCACCACTTCCGGTTTAAGAAATTTGTTTTTTGCTTTTTCGTCAAAATCTAAATTGTCTTTAAAAAAGAATTCGGATGCATGAGCCATTTCGACCAAAGTTTTACTTCTTTCTCGAAGAGAAGGAATGATAGCTTCAATGTGTTGGCTTGTAAGTTTAGCTGGCATTGGTATCATGCCAGCGGACGTTTCTTTTTCTTGAAAAACCTCGAGTAGATGATCAAACTTTTCTTCAAATACACCTTCTTTGGCTAAAATGGGTTTCCATCGTTCGGCAATTTCTTTGACAGGCAGTGTTTTAAGATAATGTTGGTTTAACCAGGAAAGTTTCTCTGGATTGAATACTGCGGCTGATGTGGTGATCGATTCTAATGAAAATAATTCGATCATTTCTTCATTGGAAAAAATTTCTTGATCCCCATGGGACCATCCTAATCTTAATAAATAATTGATCAGAGCTTGGGGTAAATACCCCATATCTCTATAGACAAGAGCAGATGTGGCTCCATGTCTTTTGCTTAAACGAGTTTTGTCTTCTCCAAGAATCATTGAAATATGAGCAAATTTTGGTCGTGTATAACCAAGCGCGTCAAATAGTAAAGATTGCCTCGGAGTATTGGATAAATGATCGTCGCCTCGAATAACGTGAGTGATTCCCATTTCTGCATCGTCAATCACAACAACAAAATTGTATGTGGGAGAACCGTCGGATCTTGCCAAGATCATGTCGTCCAGTTCTTTATTATCGAAAACGATTTTTCCTCGTAAAAGGTCTTCGACAATTACAGAACCCTCTTCAGGACTTTTAAATCTTATAACGTATGGCTGGTCGTCTGGACAGTCTATTCTGCTCCGGCATCGACCGTCATATTTTGGCTTAAGACCGATTTTCATAGCTTCTTTTTTTCGTTGTTCAAGGTCTTCTGGAGAGCAATAACAGCGATAGGCTTTGTCGCCTTTAAATAGTTCATCAATCTTAGATCGATAAAGGTCTTGTCGCTGAGTTTGGCGATATGGACCTTCGTCCCAATTCAAACCAAGCCATAGCATGGATTCTATGATTTCCTTAATGGACTCATCGGTAGAGCGTTCTTGATCGGTATCTTCTATTCGAAGAATGAATTTGCCGCCAACACTGCGGGCAAATAACCAATTAAATAAAGCGGTGCGGACTCCGCCGACGTGTAGAAAGCCTGTAGGGCTTGGTGCAAATCGTACTTTTATTTCTTGATTCATTAATAGCTCTCGTTGAATAAAGGAAAAATAGTTGTTTTGGGAATTTATTGGTATGACCTATCAGCAAACCTGGGTTTGGAAGGTGAGCTTGCAAAAAGTTATTCTTGCACATTGGTTAAAAGGAATATTATCATAAATGGCAACGATAATATTCTTGTGAGAGAAAATTATGAAAACAAAATTCTGGACTTTCATCGTATTGGTAGTTTTGTTAACGCCTTCTTTGGTTTTAGGACATAGGAGTAATATAGAACTTACCCTCTATAAAGCTCCTTTTTTTGCTGAACCCCCTTTCTTTTACCCCAGTCAATGTAGTGGTTTATTCAGTATCGATGGAGATAGGAATTACTCTTCGCTGCGCGACTTTGTTTACTTTTATTGCAATGGGGGGTATACACTCACTCTCGACGGGCCGGCGAACACATTGGTTACTCTATTTGGGAATCCAGATTATAGAGTGGATAGGGGATATTTGATTGTTCGTAAAACTAGCGACAAAAGGATATGGCTAAAAGATTTAAATTATCTTGAGCCTGGAGTTTGGAAAACGGTAGAAGGGGACGAAAGTTATGGAGATTATCAGTATTATTATAGACCTTTTCCAAGTTTCAGCGAAAAGGTCGCCTCAGTTAAATGGGGGCAATGGTGGAACAAGCTAAACTAATTAAAAAGTGCTTGAGATAATTCGATAGTTTACTTTTTTATGATTATTACGGAAGAAATTCGCAAATCGATCTTGACTCGAGTTACCGGTTATTTAAAACAAGTTGCATCACATTCTTTAAACCCTTACGTGGGATGCGGCTTTGGAAAATCTTCTTGTGGCGTTCCTTGTTATGTGCGGCATAACCAGTGGTTAACAAAAGGTCGCGAGTGGGGTTCTTTCGTAGATATTAAATTAGAATCCGACCAAGTTTATCGGAAAACTTTCAAACGAGAAAGTTCTTGGGCACGCCGCAATGGAGGGCGTTTTTCAATTTTTTTCTCCAGCTCTACAGACCCTTGGCAACCGATAGAAAAAAAATATCGAGTATCGCGGGCTTTATTGCAAGCGATGCTAGAGTATCCTCCCGATGGTTTGATATTACAAACTCATACCTCTGATATTTTAGATGATAGAGATATTATTTTAGAGCTTTCCAGAATTGCTTCAATAAGAGTGCATATATCTTTGGAAGGAGACCGCGAAAGATTACCCGGATTACCTCCTCCTCCGTGTTCTTTAGAAAAGCGAGTTGAAGCTTTAGCAAAATTTTCTGAAGATGGAATAGAAACTGTTGCATGCCTATCTCCTTTATATCCGATAGAAAATCCTGAAAATTTTTTCTGTCGTCTTGCTGGTTTAGATGTGAGCGGCGTTGTGATCGATCATTTTATTGAAGGAGATGGAACTTCTGATGGTTCGAGAACTTTGAGAACGCCTCTCCCGAGTATCATGGAAACTGTCGACGCTTCGTCCGTTAAACTATCCTATCGCGACGAAATAGCTAAGATTGCGTCTCAATTTTTACCCGTTGGGATTTCTTCAGAAGGTTTTGCTGGTAACCGCGATGTTAAACCTATTTAAATTAGAGTTTTGAAGTTTATTGTTGGTGATTAAAACCATAATTGAGATTCCTGTGCATTTAAATTTTTTTTACTAGAATTAGACGGAAAAGGCTACAAAGCCTATAAAAAACTCTAAGGAAAATTATTTCAGTATGGTTTGTTTCAACTGACTTTTGAACATTTTCAAGGAGATCCGTTTGCGCAGCCTAGTAGAATTTCAGTTAGGTTTAATTTGACTGAGACAGGATTTGCGAAAGATCTATACGGTAGTTCCGCGCGTAGGTTGGGGCTCGAAGATTTTTTACTGCGCCAATTTGAAAATCGATTAAAGATATTAAAACAATCAAGTCGAGGTTCAGGGAAAAGTGGCGTTATCGAAATTTATGGTCCGAGTCAAAAGATTTTAAAAAGAAATACAGTTCTAATAGGGGAAGATATTTTTCAGGTTATTTTCTTCATGGGCTTGCCTGGGGCAGGAAGAATTATTCTTGGGAAAGAATGCGCTCGCTTATTTTCCGAAGATGTTCCTGATTTATTTGAAAGTACTTTTTTAGCAGATTCTTTAAGTTTATCGAATATAGAAACGCACCTTAAAAAATTGGAAGATTATTATGCTCTATCCCAAGAGTTAAACGATAGAGGGTGGTTAGCATTCGTTGCGGACGGATCGGTTTTACCTAGGTCGTCTGGTATTTCAGAAAATCCTTTGGAAAATAAAGCGATTCCTTTCAGAGCCCCTGACGATTTTTTTTAGGTTGTTGAATTGCCTCATGCAGGTTTGGTTAGAGGAATGCCCATAAGCAAAGGCTCGACTTTAATTGTTGGAGGAGGATTTCATGGTAAAAGCACTTTGTTAAAAGCTTTGCAAGCGGTTCCACTTCGCAAGCGGCAAATATTCTTGAGGCTATATAATCCGGTTGCGAGCTTCTTATGATGGATGAAGATACATGCGTTGCAAACTTTATGATCCGCGGTGCAAGGATGCAGCGTTTGATTCATTCGGACAAAGACGCAATTACTCCATTTATTGAGCGAATGGAAGAGTTATTTAGTAATCACGGCATCAGTATCATCTTGGTGATGGGGGGAGTGGCGATTATTTTCAAGCGGCTAACTGTGTGGTTGCCATGGATGTCTTTTTACCACGCTTAGTTACTAAACATGAATAACAAGTTTTTTCAGGTTTTACAAATGAAAGAAAGAATGAGAGTCTTTCGGCGTTTCCAGAGGTTGAGTTTAGAAAGTTTGATCCTAAATTACTTTTGTTTCAAAAAGGTAAAAAGGAATGTTTTATCGATGCTCGAGAATTGGGCTATCTTGATATTGGAACTAACCGAGTAGATACAAGATACATTGAACAATTCAACGAAGTGTGACAATTAGAGGCATGTGGATGGATATTGAAGGAACTAAAAGAAGAATTATTAAATGAGGCTAAATCAAACCCTGAAGGTATTCGCTTGGTTTTTAAAAAATGAGAGATCAAAGTTTTGATTATTTAACTTCTTTCAATAATGGTCGATTGTCTCTGCCCAGATTAAAAGAGGCTTTAGCGGTTCTAAACCGGTTGCGTTAAAATTAAAAGAACTCGCTCTTACAGTGATAACTCTTCAATCACTGGGAAATGATCCGACCCAAAGTTAGGCCCAACTCTCATGTCAAAAACTTGAATATTTTTTGAAACGAAGATATGGTCAATTGGGATTCGAAAAATATCTAAATGCGGCATGCTAGGCCATGAGTTTTGCGTGCCGAACCCTTTCATCGTATTTTTTAGACCAATCGTTTCTTCGAGTTGGGCAAAATAATACGAATAAGTTGTTACATTAAAATGTCACATTGCAATTTTTGTTTTTAACGAGTCCTTGGAGACCAGTTTGCTAATTTAATCAAGTTGTGAATTAAGTGTTGCAGCCCACCTTGGAGTTTCTGGAGGGATTGTGTGAATGCCATACAATTTTTTTGTCAGATAACCACTGAATAATATTTTTGTCTTACAGGTTATTTATATACCGGTCGAATTGGACGATTGTTAGATTTTGTGTTTGGCTGCTTTTAAATAATGAATCTTTTTGGCTGTAAAGAGGCGCAATATCATATGCGTTTATTGATAGAGCAATGAGATTAAGAGCGACATATTTGACATTGCGTTGCCCTAAATAAACGATGCAAAGTCCGAAAGATAAGAGAAGGTATTGCAATTTGAAATGGAACGCGAGCTCTGCTACCCATTGCCACCTACAGCTTAACTAATTATGGTGAGAGAGAATAGCGTCCAAGTTCCCAGTTTCAACAAAGATTAAATTTTGATGATTTTCTATGCCGGTTGCGAAGACGCTTCAATAAAATTGATCTGTTTTACGCCAAGTTTTAAATCAATTATTTCTGGGAAGCCATCTAAGAACAGGCTTACGTGCGGCTAATGTTTCGTCTAACCGGGACACCTTTGTAAGTTCTGGAGCGTTATGAAAGCTTTCGGGGTCTTTATGAACATTTTTCGCTATTTCTTTCATGGCCTTTATGAAAAAATCCAAAGTTTCTTTTGATTCGGTTTCCGTTGGTTCTATCATAATGGCTCCTTTAGCGATCAACGGAAAATAAACTGTAGGTGGATGGATTCCGTAATCGATTAAGGCTTTAGCAATATCTAAAGTTTTAACTCCTGTGGATTGGATATCTTTATCGGAGAAGATACATTCGTGTAACGAGTCGCCTGGGTAAGGTTGGTGATAGATTCCTTCCAACTGTGAGCGAATATAATTCGCATTTAAGACAGCCATTTGACATGCGTG
>CAWVUN010000121.1:0-6025 GCA_963932495.1 uncultured bacterium | reverse complement strand
CTTTTGCCAAAAAAAAATCGAAATTATTTTTTCAAAACAAGGAGAAATTTTGGCGGGTTCATTTATGTTTAAAGAGGTCGTTTAATCTCTCATCTCAATATTAACTGAAATAATAATAACGAAAAAAAGTAGAAAACTAAATGTACTTATTTATCATTTTCTTTCATTTTATTTTTTCCAATCGTTTCATAAGTTTCAAAAATAAAGCCCTTTAGATCTCTCCTTTGGGAAGAATCTCTGTCAATCAGTATTTCAAAAAACATTTCCGCAATCTTCTGATCGCTGTTTTCCAACTTACCGAAGAAGACTTCTTAAGACCAATTTTCACAGCTAATTCAGCTTTAAACCAAAAAAATTTCTTTAACCAACGTGCTCTCCTTTATCCGCCTTTAATTCACACGCAACAATATATTTTATTTAAGAATATTTTAAATCTAATAAAAAGTTCTTTTCAGATAAAGAAGTGATAAATCATAAAAAAGCCCACTATTTTAATTGTTCCAAAAGAGAACTAGTTTATTGGCGTGGAATACATAATAGCAAAAAATTATTACATAAATGGCGTTGGTACTGATCAAGGTTCAGCAAACATACAAAAAACGCCTTTGGCAAAATGATTGGCGAAACAACAGAGTCTCTTTATAACCCACTGATGGTTTATTAAGCTACCTGTTCGAATCCTTATATGGCTTATTTGGGGCTACAGAAACAAGTAAAACAATTGCCGCTATAATCGAAAGAGAGGCAAGCAAAGAATATTTTGAAACAATACGTATTTTTTGTCACAGCCAGGGAGGGATAATCACTTCAAATGCGATTAATTTGCTTCCATAGGCAGTGAAAGATAAAGTTCAAGTCTTGGCTTTTGCATCGGCTCAAACTATAGAACACTCTGTTTGTAATCATTATGAATACTTTTGGAACACCAGAGATATTATTCATTGCTGATTATGAAGCAGATTGGGGACCTCTATACTAACGTGTGTCTGTAGGTATAATTGATGAACATTCATCTGGAGAAGATTTCGAAAGTGAAGATACGATAGTAAATATTATTCATGAACATGATTTTATCGAAAGTTATTTAGAAAAAATAACGGAATTTAAAGATTATGCAAAAAGTCTATTTTGGCAACTCGTACAGAATAAATATTTATATACCTTCGATGAGTCTTCCAGAATATTTCTAACAAACTTTGCAAGCGATCAAGCTTCTAACGGAACAGAAAATGATATCTCTGCTCTACCAACTACTCTCAATATTTGCGGATCGATGCAAGTCGACGACAAAACCAAAAGTATTTATGACTTGATTTTATCTGAAATAGCCTTCGAGAATAGAGTTTCGCCAAGAATTAATAATGCTAAAAACTAGCTAACACCTCTTAAGACCTCTTTAATCGCAAACAAAGAAACCTTGGAAACTTGGGCTATTACTCCACCAGCAAACTGGGTTGCGACGGCAGGGACCCCAGAGCATATTTTAGATATCCAAAGCTAAGTTAGCAATATTTTGTCTTTTGCAGAAGATCTTGAAAATACAATTGGAGGCTTTGAAAAGCACACTAATATTTTGAGTGGAGCAGAACTTTTACCTGAAAATGAACTTGGAATATATTCAATATTCTCAACTGCCATTTCCTGGAACATCGGTTCTCAATCTTTTGGAGATTCGACAGACAAATTAAATAAAATTTTTGGTTCGCTATTTAATGGAAATACTCTGATGGATGCAGCTAAATCGGCGATCGAGTCTATTGCCACTAAAATTGAATCTATTGGTTTTATGGATAAAATCCTAAACGGAACAGACACCGCTAAGCAAATAATAGGATCGTTAGGACAAGTTGACTCGTTTGCAGACCAAACTGCTGCTATCAACGAATTAATATACTTGGCCAATTAAGTCCTTAAGGAAGGGCAAGAATTTTTAATTAGATATGGACTAGCTCGGTAATTACTCTTATTCAATGTTCTGCATTTATGCCCAAAGAAGTGTTTGGTACTGAAGTTTTAAAAACTCTGTTATAAACGGAGGCTTTACTTTCCTTAGAAGCTTTTATCAAAAATTCAGTTATCTTGTTGCTTCTCAGAATTGTCTTCCGGTTCACTCTCTGCAGCAAGTAATTCCGCAACACCCTTTTGCTTAACGGCTTTAGTTTCTTCGGAAAGAACTTCAGTAATACCTTTACGCTGAGAAGTAGCATCTGCTTGCGACTATTCAAACTCTTCAAGAGCAAGAGGAGAAATAGTAACCCTATCTTTCGGAGTTTGCACACTTCTAACATTTGATTGCTTATTGCGTTCGGCAATAACGCTTTGTGTTTGATAGGCTTTGAAGACCTTACAAGGGGGTAAAATCGAAAAGTCCATTAGACGAGGGGGAGAATTGTTAACTAAAGTTTTTTAGAAATAAAAGAATTTTTTAGAAAAGAAGAATTGTATCCTTTGATTACATTTTTTCCTTGCCTTAGATTAGATATTTTACCGTGGATTTCCACTTTTTCTTTTTGCATCAAATCTTGGCAATAGTTTTCTTGAGAAATAATACTTAGAATTAGCGATTCAATTTTTTCTCGAATATCGTTCGTTAAACTAATACATTCGTTACGCTTGCTGTTATCTAAACCATCTAGCTCAACTGTAATTTGTTCGTCTAATTCACAAATATTCTGTTGATATTTTTCTTTCTCTTGAATGATTTCCATCAAGTTCTTAAGAGTTTTATTTTCGATAATCTTTTTTTGCTCTTCAAGAAAAAACTTCAGTTTTTCATAGTATAAAAACTCTTGTTTTAATAAAGCTAGGATTTGTTCCGATTTATCGTCGGCTTTCAAATTTATACGAAGACCTCTATAAATAGAAGTTTTAGGAATAGTTTATTAATACAGATGTACTTGAAAATATGAAAAAACTAAAGGGTAGCTCACACTATAGCAATTAAACTCTGGGTTCTTTCTTCAATCCCAGTGTTATCTAATAATCTTCTGAAAGACTGAAGTATCGTTGTTTGCGCATTCTGTTGAAATCCCCCGACTACTCCTGAATAATTCCTAGATTCTATCACAATATTATCTCTCTTAAGATCTATATCGCCAATATTTTCATCCAAAATTCTTTCCAAGCCGGGTTGTAAAGCAGGAAGTAACCCTGTTTCAGTATCTGTAAAAATTTCCGCTACTGCTTGTGGTCTTGTTGTTAATGCTCGCTTTAAATTCGCTTCGTTTACTGATATCGTATTGTCTTCCACTGTCTTAATCCCAATCGAACTTAACCGATTTTGGGTTTCATTGGGAAGGCCCGAAAAAGAAGCAACAACTCCGTCTCGTATTCTCTGCAATGTATTGGTTATTGATAACTCTTGAACTACTTTTTTATCAGGATTGGCAATATCTAACCCAAAACTGCGCAATCCCAAAGGATCAGGGCGAATACCTTCCAAGTTTTCAGATCGAGCGTTTAAATCACGCAAATTATCTTGAGAGTCTCCAACCAACTCTTGACGAATCGATTGAATATCTGGGTCTCTTTCAAATACGCGGGAAATAGTTAATGCTTGGTTAATTTGTCTGACAACTCCATTAAACTCAGCGAAAAAGTTTTGAATGAGATCCGTAGCATCCTGAGGATCCGAAAATACTTCAATCTCTGTTTCCAAAGTTGACGACTTTTTTACTTCCAGGTTCACTCCAGTTACAGCATTTTTGATAGTTAAAGTAGGGCTTTCCAAAAGAGATCCGTCAATTTCAACTAAAGCAGACTGTCCAGTTTTATTAAGATTTACTGGAGGTTTTTCTGAAAAATCAAATTCCCGTTCTTTCACAATGGGACGTCCTTTACTATTTTCTTCAAAAAATCCAATATCCAGCAAAATACCGTCGTCATCGTCCAGTTCAATTCCTGCAGCCCCTTCCGCCGTGCTGGTTAAAACAAGTCGATTTCTTTGAATAGAAGCGATTAAATTAATTTCGTCGCTTCCTCCATCAAGACGATCATTATTATTAACATCTTCTGAAACGTCTAAAATTCCATCACTATCGCTATCTTCAATAATAAAAACACCCGGACCAAACTCGCTTGGCAAAACATTAATAACGTCAACTTGTCCGTTTTGATTAAAATCCTCTGCTAAATCCAGCTGACCATTTTTATTTACATCTTCCCCAAAGTTAATTTTATCTTTTATATTTCGGATCGTATCATTAGAAACAACAGATACTTCAAAACCATTGACGACAAAACTTCCACTTAAACCTAAAGGTTCTAAAGGAGAACTTTGCTTGCTTGAGGCCAAAACTGTATTTGCAGAATTTTGCCTAGCAACGACAGTAAACTTTCCTCTATTTGCCCTACTTGATGCTGTCGCCTCTATAATTTCCTCACGCGATGACCTAGATGACAAAGAGTTTAAAGCATCGCCTTCTTGTAACTGAGAAGCCAGTCGGCTTAATCCTCTTAAAGATGTTTTTAGTCTATCTAATGTTTCTGCCCTTAGATCGACATATTCAGTTTTATTAACTATAGTCGCATCTATAGGTAATTGAGTTGCCCTAAAACTTTCACTCGTATTAATAGCTTCATGAACTCTAAAACCAGCCACGGGGCTGCTCAACTTCAAATTAGGTCTACTCTTAGAAGTTGTATTAAACGAATCAAGTAAAATACCTCTCACATTTGAGGAAGAGCTCTCGGCTACATTTAACTTCTTAAAAGGCACACCTCCAGTAGACGATGGATTTTTGAAAGCTAAAGCTGAATTGATTAGTTCTTTGATTTGCACAGTTATATTTTCTAAAAACCAGCTATTTGTTTTAAAAATTAAAAAGACGCTAAAGTTTTTAAGATTTTAGCCGTAAAGAACATCAAGCTAAAAAGAATTCAATAAAGATTAAAAGTAGCAAAAAAAATTACCGGTTTAAATTAATTCGTCTAAATTCCTTCCTACCTGCGCTTGAGCTGAAACAGGATCAAGATTTCTTTTTTCCTGCTGAGAAATATCCTGCCGAGTTTCACGTTGATCGGCACTTTGATCTTCAGTCACTTCTTGATCAACTGTTGTCACTTCTTTAGTTTGTGCTGTTTGATCTGTTTGCCCACTCTCTGCCGCTGCTGTCTCTGGTTTCGACTCTAAATTTCGACTTTGCCGTGGATTAGCGTTATCCAGAATTTGCTCACGATTTGACTCTCTAGCGGCTACCTCACTGACACCTTCTCTCGGTTCGGTAATTTGATTTTCTACATTTTCTATAGTTCTATTTTGGGTTATATTTTGATTCAGTTTGCCTACAGCTCCTTGAGCTCCCGTATTCTGGATTTGTGATTCAACGGCTCCCTGAGCACTAACTTCTTGCTCTCTTTCTAATCTAAGGTTCTGCTCGGACTGCTCCAAACCTTCTTGTCTATCCGCCCTTTGGCTCTGCGAATCAATTCTTTCCCCTACAGGGCCAGCATTATCTCTGTTTCCGACAGGATCATTCTGATTACCCAAAGGATTAACTTCAGGGTCCTCGCGAAGCTCAACTCCACTGCCGAGTCTCTGTCTATTTAAGATATCGCCAGATACTTCAGATTCTTGGGCAATTATTTGATCTATAGGAAAATTTCGAGCCTGATTAGCTCCATGAGCATTAACAGAATTAACAGGATCTCCAACTTCTTCTATATCTTGTTCTCCAGGAATTAGAGTGTTTTGTCTCACAAATGCCTCTGTTTCGGTCTCATTAGGACTTGGGTCTTCAACCCCACTTTGAAGTGCATGTTGTCTCCTTGCTTCGTCGCTAAGTTTAACTCGGTCTTCCGCTCTAACACGATCAGGTTTGGTTTCTATTTCTTGTAATGTATTTTGATTCTTACGCTCTTGTTGATTTTGTCCTGCAGCAGGATTGATCAGATGAACATCTCCTCGAGTAAATGGACTTTTAGATACTTCTGCCATATGAAATTACTCTATTAAAATCAATCATTTATATAGCCTTCCAATCAAAAAGTAATTTTGAAAAACACTTTCCCATTTCTTTAACGGACG
>CAWVUN010000120.1:0-6026 GCA_963932495.1 uncultured bacterium | reverse complement strand
GTTGTTTGGAGCGTTAAAGTTCCCTCCTTCTGCCGCGAGTCGATACCATCTTATCGCTTCTTTAGAATCGTGAGGAACACCCTCTCCCGCTTCATACATCGCTCCCAAATTGTTTTGCGCGTCGGCATTCCCTTGGCTTGCTGCCAACTTGTACCATTTAGCCGCTTTACTAGAACTCTGTGGGACGCCTTCTCCTATGTCATACATAACTCCCAAACCATATTGCCCCAGGGGATCATTTCGCTCTGCCAAAAGTTTGAACTCTCTAAGAGCAGTTGAGTAATCCATTCGATCAAAAGCATTCTTGCCATCCTGATAATCTGCAAATCCCAAAGATGGTGTTGCCAACATAATTAGAACAACCATCAACTTCAAAGAATATTTCATTGTATTCATGCATCCCTCGATTTAATTATTTTATCGTCGATCATCATTCGATATTCATTAACGACTAAAGAATTTCCAACACTTGTTCTGGCGGGCGACCAATTGCGGCTTTGCCGTTAGCTAGCACGATGGGACGTTCGATTAAAATTGGATTCTTAATCATGGAATCTATTAAGTTCTCCTCAGATAAAGATGAGTTACCCAGATCATTTTCATAATAGACAGCTTTTTTTTTCCGCATTAGGTCGCGCGCCGTTATCCCAAGTTGCGAAAGAATTTCCTTGAGCTTCTGTGCCGTTGGAGGATTTTTAAGGTATTCAACAATGGTAGGTGTGACGCATTCTTTGTCGAGCAGTTCCAACGTTTGACTCGATTTGGAACATTTTGGATTTTGATTGATAGTTACAGTCATAATTCGACCATTTAGAATGGTTATAATATTTAGTAACCTTATGATTTTAGCAAGATACAGTTATTTTATTTCAGATAGAAACCATAAGCAAGGTGGGGAAATTGCATTTTCTTATAAATAAATTTTTTTGATTTTATCTTATTCAACCAAGTTAAAGTAATCCTCTTTTATAAAAAATATTACATTATTTATTAAGTTGGTCTATTTTAGCAAAAAAATCAATTGCCTTTAATAGCTGTATTCAAATACTCAAAATGGCTATTCGCTAATACTGCATTCCCTTTTATATTCAAATAAGAATCATGTTTCCATTACAATGATTCGCCTTTTTCAATTACAGCCTGGAATTTTTTATTGACGGGAATATATCCAAAACCTTCTCTTTCAGATAAAACTGTTAGAGAGTTTTGCATGAAAGTTACGTACGGATCTTTTTTGTCGCTAAATAATAATGCATCAATAATTACCATTTTACTGCCATCCTCACGAATTTCTTGCCTTAATAATTTGAGATTGTAAGTTTACGGCAATCAAATATTGGAGAGATTTTTTTACCTGGCACTATACCTCGATCATTATATCTCTTCTCTCTTTCCGCCTCTTCTGGAGAAGTTATTTTTTCTAAATATCTGATTTTTATCTTCTAGTTTATTAAATTGTTTCCCAAGGTAAAGAAGAAATTTTTGTTCAATAATCTGCTGTCCATTGAAAGGAGAATTTTGAACATAATTTAAATGCTCTTTTAAAAAAAAATCATAACTTATAGCTGCCTTATAAATTGGTAAATTATCTAACCATGTGAAATATGCAGGTGATAGCAAAATAGGAGGGTTTAAATTTGCTTTTTTAAATTTCTTTTCAGGGATGATAAATTCGGGCCGTATTTTTAAACAATCAGCTCCCTTTGGGGACTTATAATGACATAAGCATATATTACTTTGCGTTGAACGTATAAAGTTTTGCTTGAATATATATACAAAAACATAATCCGATTTAAATTTCGAGCATAATTTTGATATGTCAACACGTATTGGCTTATTACAAAAAAATCCACTCCAAAGTTTAAAACCTCAAAGCTTTTACCTAGTTTCGTGCCTAGATTTTGATTTAATTTCTTTTCTAAAACCTATCAAGATGTATATATATAAAGTCAACTTGGCTGGACATTATCATTGAATCGCCTAACAACGAAACTCGAATGGTTCTTTCTTTTTCAACTTTAAGTTCAATATCACGACACCCTAATGAGTTATATTTTACATTCGCTCGAAACTCATTCAAATTCCATGAACAACCGGTATGGATATTCTCAAAGTTAGGTTTTCCTCTCCAGCCAATATTTTTGTCCGGAATTTTATCGAGAACTTTATAGGTTGGATTCGAGTAAAAAAGAAATTGCGCAACCTATTGCGATAATGAGTATAGATCCAGAAAGAAAAACAACTCTTTTTTTCCTGAAAAAGTAAATCAAAAAACCTGCATAAATTAAAAAATAAGGCTAAGAAAAAAATATGACAATTGCAATCAGAGGAATATAAAAATACATAACGCTATTTGGAAATTAATTTAATCGTTTCAGGAAAACTAAGAGAAAGAAATTAAAGTAAGACTGTCGCTACAATCGGATCATATCATAAATTTAATAATGGATCTGGACTGGGTTAAGTAGACTAATATTTAGCTTATTAGTAATAATACTTTTAGATATATTCTTGCAAGCAGCTTGCAAGAATCCCTGCTATCTTGCCCTCTGATTTTTTGATCAGAGCGAATAATAACATTCAAGCGATGAAGTAATCATACAATCGCCAAGAATACTTAGTGGCGATAAGAGCCCGCCGCGCCTTGAGGAATCCTGATATCGTCAACCATGTCTCTAATCTCTTGTGGAGGCGGTGCTGTGAATCGGCTCACCAGACTTGAAACGATAAAATTCAAGATCATTCCTAACGTCCCAATACCTTCTGGGGAAATTCCAAACAACCAATTTTCCGCAGAGTTCGCTGACGGATTGATGAACTTATAATAAATAATATAACTGGAGGTGAAGACGAGCCCGGTTATCATACCTAAAATTGCACCTTCTTTGTTCATTCGCTTGGAAAAAATCCCCATCAAAATAACCGGAAAAAACGACGAAGCCGCAAGCCCAAAAGCAAACGCCACCACTTCCGCCACGAATCCCGGAGGGTAAATCCCAAAGTACCCTGCTATAGCAACCGCAAATGCGGCCGAAACTCGCGCGAATAACAGCTCTTGCTTATCGGTGATTTGCCGCATGAAGACTTTTTTCAAAAGATCGTGAGAGATTGATGTCGATATAACAAGCAATAATCCTGCGGCGGTAGAAAGCGCGGCGGCAAGCCCGCCTGCCGCGACCAAGGCGATAACCCAATTGGGTAGGCCCGCTATCTCAGGGTTTGCGAGCACCATGATATCTCTATCGATATATAGTTCGTTGGAGTTATCCGTAGAAGAATTGGAAATTTTTCTTTCTCCTTTAACACCTCGTGTTTCTATAAACTGGGGTTTTCCGTTGAAGGCCTTCCCTGCAAAATATTGAATCTTACCGTCCTTATTTTTATCGACCCAGGCTATGAGGTTGGTATTTTCCCAATTCTTAAACCAGGCAGGAGTGGTTTGATATTCCGCATTATTCACAGTATTGATCAAGTTTACTCTGGCAAAAGAAGCCAATGCCGGCGCGGTTGTATACAATATAGCGATAAACACCAAAGCGTACCCGGCAGAAACACGAGCGTCTCGAACTTTTGGAACAGTGAAGAATCTTACAATCACGTGCGGTAGCCCGGCAGTACCCACCATGAGTGCGGCAGTGATAAAGAAAACGTCGATGGTCGATTTATTGCCAGCGGTATAAGCGCCAAATCCAAGCTCTTGCGACAATTGGTCCAACTTATCCAGAAGATAGAGATTCGAGCCATCCGCTAGAGTACTTCCAAATCCTAATTGAGGAACGGGATTCCCCGTCATCATTATTGATATAAATATTGCAGGAACCAGGAAGGCAAAAATCAAAACACAAAACTGCGCCACTTGGGTATAAGTAATACTTTTCATTCCGCCAAGAACAGCATAAAAGAATACAATACCCATCCCAATAATCACACCTGTCGTTATATCAACTTCCAAAAAACGGGAGAATACAATCCCCACTCCGCGCATTTGACCCGCTACATAAGTGAACGAAACAAATAAAACACACACGACGGCAACCAGTCGAGCAACGTTGGAATAATAGCGATCGCCAACAAAATCAGGAACCGTGTATTTACCGAACTTACGTAGATAGGGTGCTAGGAGTAACGCCAGCAGAACATAACCACCTGTCCACCCCATTAGGTAAACAGCACCATCTCTCCCGACAAAAGATATGACACCCGCCATCGAAATAAACGAAGCGGCTGACATCCAATCCGCCGCTGTCGCCATACCATTAGCAAGAGGGGGAACTCCGCCGCCCGCAACGTAAAAATCGTCGGTATTTCCGGCTCGCGACCAAATTGCTATTCCAATGTAAACAGCAAAAGTAAAGCCAACGAAAATATAAGTTAAAGTTTGAACATCCATTGGGACTATTTAATATCAGAAGACGCGTCGTCGCTATCCTCGTCAACTCCATATTTATGATCGAGTTTGTTCATCTTATAGACATAGACAACTATAAGAATGACAAAACAGTAAATAGAACCTTGCTGCGCCATCCAGAAACCCAATTTAAATCCGAAGAAGCGAATAGTATCCAAAGCGTCGACAAACAAGACAGACATTCCGAGGGAAACGAAAAACCATATTGCTAAAAGTGAAACGACGATACGGACGTTTTCTTTCCAGTAGGCTTTTGCTTCAGGGCTGTGAGAACTACTCATTATGTCGTCATTCAAAGAGTTTAAATATGATGATGAAGATTAGCAAATGAGGCGTGAAGATACAAAGAATTCTGAGCTTTAAACGAGATCAAATAAAAAAGGCATAGAGAAAACTCTCTAAGCCTTTAATTAATCTCAACCTTAGTTAAATAAAATGTCATGCCTAGCTTGTCGAAGCACGACCTCCTTTTTTATAACTATCAACTCGCCTTGAGGTCAAAGAAAATATCTTTCTTCTCCCTCATCAAACTAACATTTTTTAATAAAGTCTTCTGATGTAATCATTTTATTTTTCACAAGACATTATTTCAAAACTTCAACTTCAATAATTAACGACACAACAAGCTCCCGGAAATCAATATTTACTTGTTTCGTTGCATTAGCTGCAGTCGCATCATTTTGCTAACAAGTTGTATCAAGTCCAGTTTCGTTATTTTCATTCGTTTTTCTATCGTCCATTTCTATACCCTCCACTTTTATTTAAACGACGCCGGACCAAATCCTCAAGGTGAACTCAGCACATTCACAGTTTTAAAACATTCCTCATTCGCTGCTCTCACTTATCAATATGTAAAACTGGTGATGGCAAAAGCCTCTAGTTCCATCGCAGATTATTATTCAAACCTATATATTGATGGCCTCCCCAATTGGGAAAACACTAAGCAAGCTCTTAAAGAATTGAAAACAATCTCCAACGCTAAATCTATACCCGTATATGCATTGCTAATCCCCGAGTTAAAAGGTCTTGATTCACAAGGCCCCTTCCCCCCTATTTATAAAAAAATCGAAACAACTTTCGGAACCATTGGAATTCTCATGGTCAATCATTTTGATAGTATCCAAAAAACTTATGGGGAAAATTCTATCCAAGCCCGAGTCGCTCAGGACGATTCCCACCCCAGCACGCCTGTCCACAATATATTAGCTGACGAGCTTTTCAACTTCCTGAAGTATAAAAAGTTCTAAAGAAAAAGTTTGAGACGAAATACCTTCGATTTTTATAAGTAGAACTATAATAAAACCGATGTAGACTTCTTATACCCTCTGACCAACCCTCATGGATTTTTTTTGTGAGGGGGAGTGAGGTAAACCTTACCATCGAGGCAAGAATTCATCGTCAACTTTAATAGCTATATCACAAGCCATAATAACTTCTTTATATTGGCTAAGTCGATATAAAGAAGTTCCTTTTATTGTAAGGCCCAGCAAAATTTGGATTTAATGAGATGGCCTAGTTGTAATCAACGAAAGATACTTCATGACAACCCAAACTTTTCCAAAAAGCCCTGGAAAAAGTTAATTCTCCTGCCCCGTAAAACCATTTAAACCACAGCTAT
>CAWVUN010000119.1:0-6069 GCA_963932495.1 uncultured bacterium | reverse complement strand
AGCCTTGCTAATCGAAACCAAACAGCGGCGAGTAAATATGTTTGTCGAAATGTTTGGGTGAAATTGTCGAACAAACTACGCGCCTGATTACTATTTCCTTCAATCTCTAAGGCTGAGGCATAAGCATAGGCTAATTGCTCATTACTAGCATCTTTTTGAAAAAAATATTGAAGAGTAGACGATTTATTTCGTAAGCATTCATCTAACCTAGATAAAGCTAAAGCGCATTGAGTTCGAATCCAATCGGAATCGTCCGTTTTATTAGCGCGATCCCACAAGTCTAAATACGCATCTTTCGCAACTCCAATTTTGTCACACTTCTCCAAAGCTTGAGCTAATTCTAACCAAACGTCCATGCGAAACGGTTTGCTTTCAAGAAACTTTTTAAAAAGAACAGCAGAGAACTCGATCTCTCCTTTCGCCTTCGCCAATAATCCCCTATGGAAAATTATTTCTAAGTTCTCGCCGAAACAAGTAACCTCTTGATCTATTAATAAAGATCCATCGTCCAGCCTATTCTTTTTCAACGCAATAGACGCTAGTATCAAACGGACATGATTAGTTTCTGGTCTCAATCTTATTAAAGTTGATAATGTATCAACAACCTTATGAGCTTGCCCAGAGCGATCATATAATTCTGCAAGGTATTTAACGATTTCGGCATCATAAGGGTTAGCTCGCAATGCTCTTCGGCATTCTTTAATACCCTCCAAAAACCTTCCACATTTTATGTCAGATTTATCTACAATTGGAACTAAGGAAACATTTTTGGTTAATTCTTCCATCAAACTGAGTTTTTCTTTTTGCGATAACGCCAACGGATTTTGAATCTTTAAATTATGATTTTCCAGTTTATATACAGGATATCGAGAGTAAGCTATTTTGATTAACTTATATTTTAATCCTGTGATGGATTCCAATAATTCCATATTAATATTCGGATATGTTTTGATAAAATAAACTGGCTTGTGGCGAATCAATCCTCCAATAACCGTATCAAAATAATCAGCTAATGCTGGATTGTCCCATGGGCCTATACAATAATGCACAAAAGCATCCGAAGCAGGAAGTCCCGTTTCGTGATAAAGCTGAACAAAGTTCCCCCAAACAAATAAGCGTTGATTCTGTTCGTGTTTTCTGCGAATCAACCTCCGAAGTGATTTACCTAATAGCGGCAAGTAAATGAATTGTTCAAATTTTTCGTAGCGGGATAAAACGCTTATTTCTTGCGCCTTAAAAAAATAGGGCGAAATTTTATAACCCGCCCAAGAGGAAGAAATAAATAAAATGGTTGTAGCGGTAACCCCAACGATTCCTCCTTGTTCCCAAAACTGCGTTATTCCCAAGCCAGTGGATATCGCTAAAAATGCAGTTAAGGGAATGTAGTGATAGCGCGAAAAACCTTTTTGGCAAACGATCATAAAAACTGCTGTCGCCACAACCACCGAAATTAAAATACCATGCGGTCGATTAATACAAATCACAATACTAGGCCATCCTACAAACCATAGCGGCAGGGTTTGTTTCGCTATTGTCTTTATATCTCGTAAAACGCTCCCATAAATTTGTTTTAATTTAGAGCATCTGAGTGTCGCGATCATACGAAGTCGAAATTGTTTTTTACCTTCTACGTCTAGATATCCCATTTTCCACTCGATGAAATGCGATAAAAATAATGGAAGAAACGCAAAAACCATGAAGGGTACAGTTTCTCCAAATCCAGCCCTATTAAAAAACAAGGCAGACAGAAAAACTGCAAAAACGGAAACACTACACTTAGCTATAGCAGCCAACCCAAATAACAGTCCAGAAACCAAGTACCACTTAAACCCCAATCCAAAACACAGAGTTCCCCAAATGACAAAAGGCAAAAAAACCTGCTCGAAATTAAAGGATTCGGCAGAAAATGCCGGAGCAACCCCAAGAAAGGAATATAAAATTCCTGAAATTAAGGCCGCTTGGGCGTTTCCAGAAAAAACCAAAACCGTCGCAAAAATACCCAAGCATGCCAGAATATGGCAGATCATTATGAAAACACGAATTCTATAAATGCCTATTTCTGGTCTCGATCCATAGACGGCATCCAGTACTCGCATTCTCCAAATGGGATAAAATGAAAACATATCTTGTTTCCACTCTAATCCTTTTTCCGAAAACCGAGCGCGATAAGTATAAGTAGCCATGTCTTCATCTATCGGAAAATCCAAAAATGGAACTCGGGAATAAAAGGCCGCAATACCTACCAGTATGGAATACGTAAGAATTTCTAATGACATAAGTCGATTTTAATAACGCTCGAAATAAATTGCGAAAAGTTCTTCTTTGATTGACTCAAGACCAACCGTATTGGTTATAATCGGTTGTATAGACTTTTTCCTTTAGCTAAGTCTCTTATTATGACATTTGCGATAGAAAGCCCTAAAGCTAAGTTTAACCCGAAGCTTTTTGCTTTTCTAGAGTTCTTGCCGCCAGATTAAAGCTAACCGAGATAAAACCTGCCTCAAAATATGAATCAACCTCATCATCATCTTTGGATAGCTTTGTTTTACCTGGGATTCACTTTCCTTTTGTATTCCTCCACGCTTCCGGGAGAATTTTATTTCGACGATGGCTTTTTTTTAGAAAACCAGTTTATTCAAGACTTGGCTCAAATTCCAAAACTATTTGAAGGCGGTCAAACTATCAGTCCTATGCGAGGAATCTCGACAACAAGTTTCGCAATTACCTATTCTATTTTTGGTTGGTCTCCGCCAGCATTCCGGTCGTTTAATATTTTTCTTCATGCTCTGAATGCTTGTTTAATCTGGTCTGTCGCTTCTACGTTAATATCTCGAACGAGCCAATCACCGTCGCCTTTGCCACAAAAAATAGAGACCGGTCCTTGGATAGCATTTTTTGCGGGAGCAATTTTTATTTGTCACCCCGTCTTAACCTCCGGCGTGGCCTATATTTTTCAACGTAATGGAGAATTGGCTACTTTTTTTTATTTATTTGCCTTCCAATTTTTTCTCAAAGGTTTTCCTCTTAAAGAAACGCCAAAGGCGAAGTGGATATGGGCAAGCGCGCTAGCATATGTCCTTTCAACCTGGAGTAAAGAAATTGGGATCACTTTTATTGCCATCGCCATTTGGTTTGATCTTATCTTTCAGTCCAAGCAAGGTCGACTGCAAAGAATTAAATATTTTTCCCCATTAGCACTGGCCTGTGGTTTCTCTCTAATCATGGCTTGGCTTTCCATGGTGAGTACTCCCATTTTAAAACGAACTATGTATGGCGACTGGGGAGTTTGGGCAAATATTTTAACCCAATGGAACGTTGTCGTAGATTACTTAAAAATTATTCTTTGGCCAAGTTTACCTTTTCTGAATATCGATCACGATTATCCCATCAGTCTAACTATTTTAGACCATAAAGCTTGGCTATCAGGATTAATTTTAAGTTGCTTGATTGGTGTCACTCTAGCTACGCGAAAAAAACAACCTTTAATCTCTTTTTCAATTGGCTGGTTTTTTATTACCCTCATACCAGAATCTACCATCATTCCTATCAGCGAAGTAATGGTGGAATACCGCCTTTATCTTCCCGCTTTTGGATGGGTTTTAGCACTAACGTTAGGGATACAAACCTTTGCTTCGCAATTCCCCTGTCCAAAGTTATTCCCAATCTTAGGACTTTCAATGTTGGTTTTACTCAGCCTAGTAACTTGGCAAAGAAATCAGATTATGGGAAACGAACTTCAAATCTGGAAAGATGCCTCAGAAAAAGGTCCGCTTAACATTAGAGCTCACACAGCTTATGCCACTTTTCTGCAAAAAAGCGGAACAAAGGAAAAAGCTCTTGCCGTCTTTAAAAAAGCGGCTGATCTAAACGATATGCGACTGCCATTTAAACAACCTTATCCAATTCCCCACAATGAGTGGGGAACCTATCTTTTAGAACAAGGTAAAAAAGAAGCGTCCAAAGATCAATTTATATCTGCGTTAATTATTAACCCAAGATACTTACCCGCTTTGGAAAACCTAACGCGTATTATGGAAACAACTCCTCTTGAACGTTACGAACAAGACTATTTGGCAGTTTTTCAGAAAGTTCCCTTATTCCCCAAGGGTCACTATAACCTTGGAAATTTTTATCTTAATCGAAAAGATTACGATAAAGCAGAACAAGAGTTATTAACGGCTATCAAGCAAAGCCCAACATTTGCAGAAGCCCACAACAATTTAGGAACCGTCTTAGGATTGAAGGGAAACTTACAAGAAGCTAAAGAAGCTTTTTTAAAAGCTTTAGAAATAGATCCGGATAATGAAGAAGCAAGAAAAAACATGGAAAAGCTTAAGAAGGCATCTTAAGAGCATCTCTAATAATTTAATATTTTTAGTTACGGCAACTCACAAGCCCTTATTTCATAAGATCTACTCGTAGCAAAAACAGTTTTTAGAGGTTCCCCTAAGCAAATTCGTCGGCAAAAATTCCAATTGCCTGATCTTGTGAAGCTCGAGAGGCGGCAGCTTCTGGTAATGGGATAAGAACATTTCTTTCAACCTGTGTCGGCTTGCCGTTTAATCGGTTAACTGATGTTGTTGGCTCAGAGCTTTCTGCAGGTTTAGGCGTAAAGTCAGAGTTCACGCTCGCAAAACCAGATAATGCTGATTCTGGGGTCCCTGTCAAATCAAATTACGCAGGAGAGTGAAACCGTATTGAAAAATCTGCGGCTGTTGGTTCAGCCATGATCTGCAACGGTCAATTGTAAAGAGGTATAGTAACAACCTACAAAAACTACTCCCAAAATACAAGTTACATTAATAAAAGCTATCTTCCCACCTAAAAATCAACTCATAGATTGTAATTTTTCAACCACCACTTCTCTCATTATTTCTTTGGGTGCTGATAATCCCGTCCATTTTTCGAACTGCTCAACCGCTTGATTTACAAATAATTCTACTCCTGGAATTGTAATACAACCTACTTCATTGGAATCTTTAATCAAACGAGTCTCTAAAGGATTATAAACCACGTCTAAAACAACCATATCTGGCTTTAGCAAATGCTTTGGGAAAGGGGTTTTTGAAACTTCCGGGGTCATTCCAACAGGGGAACAATTGATTACAACTTCAAATGTATGCGCGGCAATTTCGCGGCTGGAAATCAAGCGACAATTTAAATCGGAAGCCAACGCTTCTCCACGCTCCTTATTTTGATTATAAGTTACGGTCAAATCTCCACCTTCTTTAACAACTCCATATCCAATAGCTTTCGCTGTTCCTCCCGAACCAATAATGAGAACTTTTTTCCCACTCAAGTCGCATCGATCTTTAAAGGTTTTCATGGCTCCTGAATAATCAGTATTATATCCAACCCAGATATTACTCTCGCGAACAACCGTATTGGCTGAGCCAATAGAATCAGCTACTCCATCCGTCATATCTAATAATCTTCGAATTTTTTCCTTATGCGGCATGGTAACGCTCAAGCCCGCAAAGTATGGCTCAAAGTCGGAAAAAAATTTAGCCACATCATGTACCAAGAATGGAATATAAATATGCGGAAGATTTTTTTTCTTAAAGGCAGTATTGTGGATCAAATATCCTAAACTTTTAGACACCGGATCGCCAATTACGCCAAAAATTTTATAATCCCCTCGTTCAAGTTTTACTCGGTAAATGTCCTTTAAAATAGAAGCAGGAATTTGTCCGGGGGCGCTTTCTTTCCCCGTATCGAGAGAACCAAACGTTAAAAAACCTCCCATCAGAGTAGTAAGAATTCGACTAATCTCTCCTAAATCTCCCATGCAAAAAGAGATCAATTTTTTCCCAGATTCGCGAGCATGTCGCAACAGATTAAAAATAATAATGTTATCGGAGATATTTTTTGCGTAAGTGACAATCTTTATAATATCAGCCGGAGTTTCAGACATAGTTTCATAAAAATTAATCACTGTATCGGGAGTGAGAGAAAAATGATGATAAGAAAGAATTTTTTTCGTTTTACTCGGCGTTTCTAAAATCGGTTGCAAGAACTCCCTCGAAGTTCCAGCTTCAATATCGATATAATCAACCTCGGCATCTATCG
>CAWVUN010000118.1:0-6122 GCA_963932495.1 uncultured bacterium | reverse complement strand
GTCAGCTAGTTTTAAATTTGTTGGGGTCCGCCATTTTTATGCGCTCTGCAAAATCCCGTCCGTATGACAAAAAAAATACTCCTCCTCACCCCCTAAAGCAACTCTAGCCCACCCTAAGTAAAACCCTTGATAAACAGCCAGTACCCACCACGCCTCAATACCAATAAACTTTACGCAATAACCATTGCATAAGCAGTCATCACTCCTCATGCTTAGCCCTTCGTTCCTCTAACTCACGCAAGCATTCAACAAGTTTTACTATGCTCTGACATAAGGATGAACTGAAAGAAATACTTGATGCTAAGCTAGACCCAATAATTAAGATAGTGGAAGACCATGAAACTATTTTAAAGAGGACATTCTAAAAGGAATGGTATTGTCGTGGATGTTAACAAAGTTAAATGGTTAACTAGTGGCGGTATATTTGCTTTGTTCTGGAAAGCCTATGACTTTGTGGTGGGTTTAAAATGAATGAGATAACTGCTGTTATATCAGAGCTAGGAGTCCCTGTAGACGTAACTGTAGCCTGTGGAGCCTTAGTATATTTCCTACTCAATTGTTAAGTCTACTCTCATAGGAACGATTAAGAATATGGGGGATGAGATTAGGGATGAGTTACAGAAGAATGAGAGGATAACTATTAAGCTGATAGATAAGGTAGCTTTGATGCACTGGGCCGCAATAGAGCAGAGATGTGCTATTGAGGAGCATTTACATAATCCTGTAGATTAAAGATTATGGAGCAAAGCTACTCATAAAAGAGAAGAATTAGAGCAAGGGATTAAGAAGAGAAATGGTAATAATTAAAAAAAAATTGAAAACTTTGTCTCAGCTTATTAAAGTGAGAGTGTTAATGGTCCAATAAATTATTTTTACCCTTGTAAGTAATTGAAAAATAAAGGATTAAAGTTTTTAGCACGGGTTCAATTCCCTGCGCCGTTACCATTTTTCTCCTTTTAAAACAATCACCTAGAAAAAATTATCTTCGAAAAGTTGTCCACTAATTGTCCACCTAGACTGATTCTTTTCGCTTATCGTTTTCAAGCCCTTCATTGGAAATATGACCATAGTTTCGGTGAATCATTCCAATGTCAGCATGACCCATCATTTGAGCAACAATTATTGAGTCAACCCCTGCATTTATGTGCGTTGACCCAAAATAATGCCTTAAATCTTTAAGCCTAAAATTCCAATTTGGTCCCGATCTTTTTACAGCTCTAAAAAAACTAGTTTTTTTCCAAAAAATGGAAAGTTTAGAAGTGAGAGGTAGAAAATTAATTAAATCGAGTCGACCTATCGAGAACTTCATAAGAAACATGCTTCTTCGAAGCATAGATTCTTCCGCATTGGTCGGGATGACTATTTAGTAGAGGCGAGATCCTTCGGCATACTCAGAATGATAGCGAATTATAGTTTTAGATTGGCTCAGAATTTGTTTCGAATAATGCGAGAGCTGGTTCTTTGTCAAATCGAGGAGTGATATTAATTGACAGGAGTGATTTTATTTTGTCCCGATGGGTTTATTCTGTAAAATACTAAAAACCTTAATTTTGTGTTCAATTACTAATCTGATTTTAAACTATGAGCGACCTTCTTTCTGAAGAACAAGATCTCATTTGTAAGTGTTTTCAAGTAAAAGAAGAAACGATCCGCAAATCCATTGCTAATGACAACCTTAAAACCGTTGAGCAAGTTACTCAAGCTTGCGAGGCGGGTGGGGGATGTCAATCTTGCCATATCCTCTTGCAATTATTTATTGACCAGCATTACGATCGGTTTCCTAAGACGGATGAATTGGAAACGGCTTCGCAAGCTGAAGGCAAAAAAAAAGGGAAGGGTTTTTTTAAGCGGTTGTTTTCTTAATAACCCTTTTACCGCAAAGATGCCCTTTGGGCTTGCTTTATATTTTAGAATTTAGAACTTGATCTACAAAGATTTTATAAAAGGTGGTCGCTCTTCGAAGTGCTCAGAGTGACAATTTGTTTAAGTAAAGACGAGATCCTTCGAAGGACTCCTAAGAGGCTGGTAATAAATTTGCATAAAAACGAGATTCCTCCACTTCGGTCGGGATGACGTGCAGTGGGGACTTTGTAATTCCAGTTTCTTGATCAATAAATGAGCGAAGCCAGTAGGCCGCTCCTAATGAACTGGCAAAATGTCCTGAATGAAACCGAGATCTCTCGACGAGCTCGGGATGACGCTCAAAGGGGACTCTGTAATTTTAGTTTCTTGATCAATCAACGGGCGGTTCCAGTCGGGTGCTAAGAGTGATATTCTTTTTTAAGTTTGTAAGTACATAGTTTCTTTATATAGATATAGCATCAATGAAAATTTTATACTTTGATTGTTTTTCTGGGGTTAGCGGCGACATGCTTCTTGGCAGTTTAGTGGACTCGGGTGTCGACCTAGAAACGTTAGAAAGCGAGCTGGCTAAACTTGGTTTAGATGGATATTCCCTAAAAGCTTATAAAACGAAGCGAGGGCAAATCTCCGGAACTAAAGTGGACGTAGAGTTGTCTGAACTGAAAGAGAAGTCTCACCATCATCACGGTCGTCATTTCTCCGAAATAAAAATAATCATCGAGAAGTCCAAACTTTCTGAAGAAGTTAAAAGAAGGTCGTTGAATATTTTTAAAAAAATTGGCGTTGCTGAAGCGGCGATTCACTCTATACCTTTAGAGAAAGTTCATTTTCATGAAGTGGGAGCTCTAGACTCTATTGTTGATATTGTCGGTTCTGTCGCGGGGATTGTCTCGTTAAATGCCGATAAGATTTATGCGTCTTCTATAAATACAGGAGAGGGAACGGTTAAATGCGATCATGGTACGTTGCCTGTTCCTGCTCCTGCGACTGTTAAGTTAATGGAAGGTATTCCCTGTTACTCGTCTGGCGTTAAAAAAGAATTGGCGACGCCCACGGGTGTGGCTATCTTGAACGAGATGGTTGACGAGTTTGGTTCGTTGCCGTCGATGGTGATTCAACATTCTGGGTTTGGAGCTGGCAGACACGAGATTGAATCGATCCCGAACCTTCTCCGGCTGATTGTTGGCGAGATTCAAAGTATTTCTGTTTCCGATAAAGATATGCTGATGATAGAAACCAATATCGACGATATGAACCCTGAGTTTTACGATCATATAAGCCAACTCTTATTTGACGCTGGCGCGGTCGATGTTTTTAGCTCTCCTATTCTAATGAAAAAAAATCGCCCGGCTCAAAAACTATCTATTTTGACTCTGCGTTCAACTTTCCAAAAAATTCAAAAAATCGTGTTTGAAGAATCGACTACCTTTGGGTTGCGCTATTACTCAGTTGATCGCGCTATCTTGGATAGGAAAAATGTGACGGTTGAAACTTCTTACGGTTTAGTTAACGTGAAGATCGGCAGTTTTAACGGCGAGGTTATTCAGATTGCTCCTGAATACGAAGACTGCAAATCTTTGGCAAAAGAGAAAGAAGTTCCGCTGAAACAGGTTTACAACCAAGCACTGCAGAAGGTTCAAGATATTACTCAGTATTAAGAGATGGACTGAAAAGCTAAAGGAACGTGTTTCTCCGAAGTATAGATTCCTCTACCTTAGTCGGATGACTATTTAGTCGAGGCGACCCTTAGAGAGCTTCTTAAGGACCTAACGCTTCCCTTATTGAAAAATACCTAGATTCTTCGTCGATTCGCTCCTCCAGAATGACAGAGAGTTAGAATTTAGCTAAGCGCAGAATTTTTCTTTCGAGCAACAGTTGATTCCGTTCCTTAATCAGTAAACCCGGAAACCCGAATCTGACGCTCAGAATTATATACGACGGGGACTAGATAATCCTAGTTGTTTAATCAATCAAAGTCTAAAGTAGGGCAGGCATTTTTAAGAAACCGAAAGTTTAGCTCTCTTATAAGTCCAATAGAAGATCCCGCTTGTTGTTATTAAAAGCAAAAAATTTATTGAAAGTCCAATCTGTAGTCCGTTTGTTCCCATCTTCTCCGATAAAAATACTGACCCTGTTTTTAGTTTTAAAATAAAATTGTTCACGTAAAACGAGTTGAGCCCTAATTTACCGGTAGCGAAAATTTTTTCAGCGTTATCAATTATTATTGGGGCTGGAAGACTTAATAAGCTCATCCATGCCCATAGGGTTAATAGCGATTCAGCAATAAAAATAGCCGCTAAAGTTTGTTTTATGTAACTAGGAATTTTTAGTGAATATTTGAAAATCCATATTGTGATCAGACAAATATAAATGTGTAGGTTCAGATGAGCGGATCCCTGTAATAAGAGGGTTCGCGATAAGGCTATGTTGAGTGGGATTCCAACTAGAAAAAACACAGCCCAAAATTTCCATCCAAATAAGGTTGTCGCTTCTTTCGCTTGATTTTTCATGATATTCGCATTTTTGACAATACAACCCGTTGCCAAGTAGATACCGATCAGTCCCGCTAGGCCTAAGTTACCTAAAAGGCTTCCCTGATTATTTACGAGGTCGCAATACCATTCGAATGAAGAGTCGCTTGCTTCTGGTTCAAATTGCTTCCCAAACCGAGAGTCTTTTTGAACCACTGTAGGAACCGAGTCCGAACCTTCCCAATTTTTCCTAAAACTATAGGGAACGACTATGGTCAACAAGTTATTCACAAAAGTGTTATTAGGACTTTGAGGGTTACCCGGCACGTTTTCATAAAACTTTGAGTAAACGCTACCTGTTGTACTGTTCGCTTTAAATATCTCATCTACGCCGAAGGAGACAAATAAAAAGACAAACCATGTAGAGACCAAAAGCGTGCAACTGAAAATAGAATAAATCACGGGTTGCATTCCCCACTTCCTTTTTGATACAACAAAGAAAAAATGCGCGGCAAAGAATAGAGCGAATGGTAATACTAGATAATCAGCTAGGAAGCCCGCTGAAAACAATAGGAAGCCGCCAACGGTCCAATTGGGGCGATTGGTTCTTATGCCTCTTCGATACAAATAAATGGCGCCTAAAAAAAACGCTAGGGTAAAAAAAATTGTATTGGTATAAAGCTCCATCTGAAATGCAAAGGGAGCTAGGGCGAATATGAATATGGAAACCCAGTGTGCTGCCGCTTGTTTGATTTTAACTATAGATTGAATTAAAAGCGCAAATGGAAGAACCGCAAATGAATTGAACACGGTCGCGATGATTTGGTACGTCCAGAATTCTTTCCCAAATAGACTCATGAATGCGGCTACTGAGCTATTGAATAATGGGCCGCGCGCAGGCAAAGACCAAAGGTCTAAAAGGAATCGGGTTGCTAATGGTTTTTGCTCAAGAAAGAATAAGGCGCGTTCATAATGTTCTCTCCAATCGCCGAACCAATTGGATCCTCCATAAACAATGACGCCTAATTGGAACGATAGAATCCATATAGAAAGAATTGCCCAAAAACCGAGGCCGCTAACTACGAATGGGAAAGGAGTATTTTTAGTTAATATCGATAAAATGGAAATCGCGGTTAAGACTAATACAATGCATATTGGAACTAAAGCCGGTAGCGACCCTAAATAGGTAATCCATTCTAGTAAATAAAAGAGAATGAAGTTGAAGGATGCCGTGATAAATAACTTTACGGAAGGCGACATTTGGAATCGACCACAAATACTCCAGCAGGGGAGGACGCATAGCGCTAACGTGCCAAGAAGTATTGAATAAGCTTGGATTATGAGCCAAAAAGTATTCAAGGCGGAACCTTAACGGTTTTTTTTGATAAGGAAAAGAATTATTAGTAGCACTCCAAAGCGGTTGCTATGGCTTTTAAATGTGCTGAAACTCGAACGTTCATCGGAAAAATTGGAGCAGTTTCCAGAGTGAAGCTGCGTTTGCATCCCACATGATAGCTATATAAAGCCATGGGCCACCAATCCATCCCATCCGGTTCTTTTAATTGCGAAATCAGGCCGTTGTCTGCGGGAAGTTCTTCGATCTCAGCACTTTTATTTATTTCCATAATTGGTTCAACTGCTTCTAAAATTTTCCGACCTAATGGCGGGTTTGATAAAAAATTTTCTTTTTGGAAAAGGTAGTAGCCATTACTATCGCAGTCTTCGTGGAATTCCAACGTTAAGTCGAATGGGATTTCTAAAATTTTTTGAGCGATTTCAACTTCTTTT
>CAWVUN010000117.1:0-6153 GCA_963932495.1 uncultured bacterium | reverse complement strand
TTTTTATAAACAGAACGAAAAAAACCGAACCCGCCATTATCTAAAGTTTTAATCGAATAAACCCATCGCGCCTTTAAACCCTTCCTTGAAAGCACCAGCAATTTTAGACGAAACTGACTCAACTTTTTCCACATAAGCGTTAATACCATTACTGTTACCGCCAGTAGATTGACTAACGGCATGTTCTTCACTATGATTTTCAACTTCCCCATGAGTTTCTTCTAGAGTGGCTTCTTCATGAGATTCTGACTCGGCATGCTCTTTACCTTCATGAGACTCTTCACCAGCAGGCTCTAAAGCTGGCATAACATCAGCGTCGGCATTAGCATCTTCCGTAGGAACTTCTTCATGAGATTCTGACTCGGCATGCTCTTTACCTTCATGAGACTCTTCACCAGCAGGCTCTAAAGCTGGCATAACATCAGCGTCGGCATTAGCATCTTCCGTAGGAACTTCTTCATGGTATTCTGACTCAGCCTGCTCAGCGACTTCATGAGACTCATCGCCAGCAGGCTCTAAAGCTGGAATAACATCAGCGTCGGCATTAGCATCTTCCGTAGGAGCTTCTCCATGATCTTCAGCTCCCTCGTGCGTTTCTTCTACAGCAGCTTCTTCATGGGTATCTTCTTCTAAATGTGTTTCTGCTGATTCTACAATCGCAGATCCAACAACCTCTTCATCAGGGACATCAGGATGTTCAATTGCAGGAGAAACTTCTTCATTCCCTTCATTCAGAGTTCCCTCTTCAGCATCATGACTTGCCCGGTCTTTAGCTTGGCTCGCATTCTGTCCTTCCGGAATACTTGCTTGTAATTCTTTTATTATCTCGCTTTGACTTGCTAAAACTTTCTTTACTTCATCTTTAAAACTAGTAATTTCGCTTCTCAAAGAATTTTCATCTGACGCCCCTTGTCCTCCTCCATCACTTGACTTTAAAGAGCTTATTTGGGCGTCAATTTTTGCAAAGTTTTCACGAAACTCGTTAAATGCTCCTTTTCTTTCTTGAACCAAATAATAAGTAGAACCAGCAAGCCCCAAAATGAGCAAAATAACAAAGAAATTCATCCTAGAGCCAGACGAACCTGCAGCGGCAACTTCTCCTTCAGATTCCGAAGACACATTAGACTCTGCTGGTGTATGTCGAGCAGTATCAACCGCTTCAGTAATAACTGGTTCTCTATCGGTTTCTTCTTTAGAAGACTCTGACTCAGAATCCGTTTCCTTAGATCTATCTTCGCTCTGTTTTTCTTCGGGAACGGCGGCATCTTTTTCAGATTGTGGCTCTTCGGATGGATTTATCTCTTCCTGAGCATTTTCATCTTTTTTATTTCCCAGATTCTTATTTTTTTTTTTCATTATTACGGTTCAATTTTAGGGGTTTGCAATTAATGAATCACCTTACTTAGTGGATATTCCACAATATCTTGAGCTCCAGCATTCTTAAGATCCGGAACAATCTCTCGAACTAACTTCTCTTCAATAACGATATTGACATCTACCCAATCTTTATCGCTTAAAGAAGAAATAGTAGGCTTCATGTTTTCCGGTAATAATTTAAGGACAGCATCTAAGTTCGCTTTGGAAACGTTCATCATCAAACCAACTTTAGTGTTAGCCGCCATAGCTCCTTTTAACATCAACACAAGTCTATTGATCTTATTCAGTTTCCAAGTATCTTCATGAGATTCCTTATTCATTATAAACTTGGTATTGGATTCCATAATGGTTTCCAAAATCCTCAAATTATTAGCTCTAAGAGAACTTCCAGTTTCGGTAACTTCGACTATCGCGTCCACTAATTTTGGAGCTTTTACTTCCGTAGCTCCCCATGAGAACTCAACCTTTGCCGTAACGCCATGCTTTTTAAGATAATCAACCGTCATATTGACAGCTTCAGTAGCGATCCTTTTTCCTTCTAAATCCTTTACAGATTGGATATCAGAATCATTGGGAACGGCTAAAACCCATCTTACTGGGCGAGTTGACTGTTTGGAATAAATCAAGTCGGCAATTTCCACAACATCAGCCCGATTTTCCATTACCCAATCTTTTCCAGTCAAGCCCGCGTCCAACACGCCATCTGCTACATAGCGAGCTATCTCTTGAGCCCGGATCAACATACATTCAATTTCGTCATCGTCAATAGAAGGAAAATAAGACCTACTTTTTATCGTTATTTTGTAACCCGCTTTAGCAAACAGATTAACGGTCGCCTCTTCTAAACTACCCTTTGGTATTCCTAACTTAATTTTTTTTTCGCTCATAAAACCTATTCCGTTTACTAGTTCTCTATTGCATTATTCATTAATGGGTACGATCTAAAATAAAACCTTTTACTTCTTTTTATAAACTTTTTCGGGGTCAAAAATCTTTTCTTTCACGATTTCAACTTCTCCGTTCAGCTTTCTAAAAAAACAACTTTGGTAACCGGTATGACAAGCCGCTTTTCCTATTTGCTCCACTTTTAGTAAAACAGTATCATCGTCACAATCAACAAATACTTCCTTTACATTTTGAACGTTTCCGCTTTCTTCGCCTTTCATCCAGTATTTTTCGCGCGAACGACTGTAAAACCAAGTTTTACCAGTTTCTAGCGTTTTTTCCCACGCGTTTTTATCCATGAATGCCAGCATTAAAACCTTATTAGTCTCGACATCTTGAATAATAGCAGGCACAAGGCCTCCCATCTTATCGAAATTCAGTTCCATCATATCTCCTCTTTAAATAGCAAAATTTAAAATATTATTGATTTTCTGTCAACATTATAATAGCCTGTTACTTGAAAAGCCAAAAAATCCCTTCAAAAAATTCTATTTAACCTGTTGGATTAAAATATTTTTTAATTTCTAGAGAATCCTATGCCATCCGTCAGTCATTATAAAGTTTACGCCCCTGTCGAACCTTGTACATATAAGGGAGAAAAACTTAAAGAAGTTATATTGAAAATCTTAAACGACAAATTACCAGAAGGATCAAAAGAACTTAATTTGGAAGGGTGCTGTATAGGTTCTGAAGGATTAAAAGTAATTTTAGAAGAAGAAAGAGTTTCTGGAATCAAGCGACTTAATTTAGGTGGAAATCAAATTAAAGATACTGGAGCATCCTACCTTGCGAAGTCTACTCTTTTCTCTAAACTAACTTGGTTAGAGCTAGGCGGCAATATGCTTGGCCCTGAAGGTATCCGTTCAATAGTTACCTCCAAGATGTTTGATAAATTAAAAACACTTAATTTATGCAGAAATATCTTAGGAGATGAGGGTGTTATTATTATAGCCAAGGAAAATAAGTTACCAAAGCTAGAAGAATTAGATCTCGCTTGGAATGATGTTGGAGATAAAGGTGCTGAAGCCCTATCCTCTTCAGATCAAACCCCAAATTTAGTTGCCGTTTACATGGACAATAACCTTGTGTCAGCAGAAACTAGGGAAGCGTCAAAACAACAAGCCAACTTTAAAAAACTACAATCTTTAAACCTTTAGTCTGATGAGATGACGTTTCAATTAAGACTTAAGGTGATTTTAAGACCATGGACCAAAAATTTGAAAAAGGCTACTTGCTGGTAGCTAATCCAGTTTTACCCGACCCAAACTTCTCAAGAACCGTCATTTTGCTTTGTAACCACAATGATGGAGGCTCGTTTGGCTTAGTACTCAACAGAGTAGCAGAGTTTTCTCTTGACGAAATCTTGGCTGAATCAAATTCAGATTTACCATCTACCCAAAAAGTGTTTTTTGGCGGCCCTGTTGGTCAAACTCAAGGTTTTTTCCTATGTAGATCAGACCAAGACCTTCCAGAGATAGAGCCTATTTGCCCTGGTGTATATTTAGGAATGAATTGGGAATCTTCAAAAATGATTGCCGGACAAATTGAAAACCCAGAGGAAAATATTAGGTTCTACCTTGGCTATTCTGGCTGGGCTTCTGGGCAACTAGCCGGTGAAATGGAACAAAAAAGTTGGCTAACAAGGGAAGCAAACGATTCCTTTGTATTTTCTAACAACGAAAATAAAATTTGGTCAAATGTCGTTCGTTCCTTGGGCAAAGAATACGAATACCTTTTAAACGCCCCGGTGAACCCCAGCTTAAATTAGCGCATAAAACATGGTTGCGCTCCAACACGTCCCTCCATCAGAGCAAATATTTAAGTGCTATCTACCCCTGCGGTATTTTGGTTATACCCTCATCGATTACTTTAGTGCCCGGTTTCCTTATTTTTCACCATCTCAATGGGAATTGTATATCCGTGAAGAAAAAATTACTGTCAACGGTGAAAAAGTCGAGCCCAATTTAATCTTAAAAGAGCACGATTACATTGTTACCCGGATGGGGAAACGCTCGGAACCCGCCGCTAACCGGCAATTGTCCGTAATATTTGAAGACGATCATATTCGGGTATTTAACAAAGCTGCTCCAATACCGGTTCACCCAAGCGGTCGTTTCTTTAAAAATAGCATGACCGAAATTTTAAAAGAAACTTATCCAACAGAAACTCCAATGCCAACTCAGCGGCTGGACGCTTCGACCACGGGAGTTTTATTATTCGCTAAATACAAAAAAGCCGCTGCTTTTTTCGCCGAAGAGTTTTCAAAACGAAAAATTTATAAAGAATACTTAGCTCTCGTCGAGGGTATTCCTTCTAAAGATCATTTCTCAGTTAATTCTTCTATTGGAAAAATACGCGGAAACAAATGGGGCTCTGGCCCTGAAGCAAAATCTCCCAAAGAAGCTAAAACAGATTTTTTTGGCATTGGATCATTCGATGGCAAAACAATTCTAAAAGTCATCCCACATACAGGGAGGACAAACCAGATTCGAATTCATCTGGCAGACTCTGGATTCCCCATAATTAACGACCCTGTTTATGGCAATGGTACAGAGGACCCAGCAACTCAGATGGGCTTACACGCTCATAAAATGAGTTTTAAATACCTAAATACTCAATATAACTTTGTAGCACCACCACCAGTTCATTTTCAAACTGTTGGTATTAACTTTTAGTCGCTTGATTTGCATAATCAAAAAATGAATCAGACTTCAATCCCTATTAAATCACTCGAGCCAGTTTCTGCTATTAGAACCGCAGGAGATCTAATTAAAAGAGCTAGGAACCTCTTCTGGATGGCGCCTCTATCGGGAATAACCGAGATCTGTTTTCGCGAATTCATGGATGAGATGCAGGCGGGAGTCTTGATCTCTGAGCTCGTTTCGGCAAAAGGATTAGTTTATAAGTCTGAAAGAACGCGCGCCATGCTGGGGATTCATAAAAGTCCAGGCACAATAGTCGGCATCCAATTATTTGGAGAAAGTGAAGACGATATAATCGAAGCTTCTCGTTACGTAGAAGAAAGCGGAGCGGACTTTTTAGACATTAATCTAGGTTGTCCTGTAAAGAAAGTTGTTAAAAAGGGCTGTGGTTCCGCACTATTACGAGACCCCGGAAACTTGGAAAAGTATCTTAGTAAAATAAAGTCCAACATCAAACTTCCCTTAACTTGCAAAATGAGGACCGGGTGGGACCATAATGAGTTAACAGTCCATGAATGCGTTCGCGCCGCTTACAATTCAGGGTGCGAATGGGCAGCTATTCACGGTAGAACGCGCGCTCAAGGCTATCAAGGGGAATCCGATTGGGATCTAATCCGAGAAGTTCAGGAAAATACGCCATTACCAATAATAGGCAATGGCGATATCAGAAATTCAGAACAAGCTATCGAAAGGCTTAATAACTCGGGCGTAGCTGCTGTAATGATAGGGAGAGGAGCTTTACGTAACCCTTGGATTTTTTTGGAATGCGAAGGCAAATTAGAGAAAAATCACATTCCTGATCGCATAGAAAAAGTTTCGCGTTTTTACTCTATATTAAAAACATTCCACAATTCTCGGCATATCCTAATTTATCTGAGAAAATTAATGGTCTGGCTTTCATACGGGCTTCCAGGATCGTCCGGCTTTAGATGCGATTTATTTAAATTAAATTCATCAGAAGAGATCTACGACCTAGCAACCGTATTTTTCGAAACAAATAAACAGACTCATGTCCCTATATTTGAAAACCAAGAGTCGTTCATGATGGGCGGTCATGGCTAACAATATCAATATTTCAATACTTAAGCTTCCTGATATATATCGAACCATCTGTATTTTGGCCAATCGT
>CAWVUN010000116.1:0-6206 GCA_963932495.1 uncultured bacterium | reverse complement strand
CTTAAATAGTGGCGAACCTTTCTCCAATCGATCTACCAATTTAGTGAAAACGCTGCCGCCAATGGTGATGTGAATATCCGGGCGCGCTTCTTTCATCAAATGAGCAAGCGTCAGTCCAGGAACCACCTGTTCAACAGAAGTGATCGAGATTCCTAAAATATCGATATCTTCTTTGGCAATGGATGGAACGTAATGCTCCTTATAGAGATCGTAAAAATAGTTTTCCTCAGGGTTGCTAAACGAATCGATGATTTCCTGCGACGAATAAGGAGAAAACCTCATTTGACTGCCGATGACCGTCAATTGCGACGGGAAATACGGCGCTAAAATATTATCGAGCCAAACGTCGATTATTTTTAGACTTTCCATATATCGGTCGACATCATAAAAGTCTTGGTTACGCAAAGACATTTTCGCGCCGTCAACTTCATGCATCAAAGCGGGAATTATTTCTTCCGCTTCTTTTAGTTTACCGAGCTTTTCTCTTTCGAATTGGGACAGCGTGCGTTGCGAGGAAAGTTGGCGAATTTGATTCAGGATTTTTTCGTAAAGCGGCTTTGTTCTTTCCCAAGTGCAAAGATGATCTAACAATTCAATAGCTAAATCTCTTTGAACGACGTCTTCAATTCCATTCTTATGGAGATACGCCTTTAACGCAGGCAAACTCAGATAGGGTTGAGAAGGATGCCAAGATGAAGGAAAAACCAGATAAATCATTTCACTTTCCTTTATAAAAAGTGTCGTCCTGAAAGAACAACCACCTTACAAAACAAACTATTAAATTATGGCTTTGGGGCCATAAAAACAAGCATCACCAGTTTACCACCGCTATCGTTAACCACGCCATGGTCTTCGCCAGATGGAGCGATGGTGATTTCGTCTTTCGTCAATGTTTTTTCTTCGGATCCCACAGTCACTTTACCGGATCCTTCTATAACGTAATATACCTTATCCGGACCGTCGTGAGAATGGACTTTTTGAAATTGTCCTGGTTCCATGCAATAGACATCACAGAAAAAATTATCTGTATCGAACAAACTGACTTTATTCAGTTTGTCGGGATTGAAGGCTATAGAATTTCGAACGTTGATTACTTTCATAATTACCTAAACTCAGCGGTGAATTAAAACTGTAACCGACCGTCGAAATCCCGCTCACAGGCGAATAAGACAGGCGATTGATTAATAAAAATAATACCATAGAAAGAAGATTCACCCAAAAAAAACCGTTGTTTAGCGGGTTCCTTTGCTATTGATTTTTAGGAAGGCATCCACTATTCTAGCAAACTAGTTTTAACGGGAACAAACGCTTCTCACATAAACCAGGACAAACAAACGTGAGGTCCTGATAGCTATTATATTTGTCAAAACTGAAAAAATGATTCGGGGCGTGGCGCAGACTGGTAGCGCACTCGGCTGGGGGTCGAGTGGTCGGAGGTTCAAATCCTCTCGCCCCGACCATTTTGTTTTAAAAGGGTTTAGGAGGCTTCTTCTAAACCCTTTTTAGTTTAAGTTATTCAAAAACTGTAATTCTATGTTAATCGGTTCGTAGTATTGCCTATTACTTCCAGAAATATATCCCCTTATTTTTCTGGTTTAGACATATGAACCTTTTTCTACTATTTTTTCAAGTTTAGTGACAAGTTAGTTTTCATTGTCATTGACAAAGGCGATATTTTCTCTATTTTGTTGTAATCGCCTACTTTAACTAACGATATTATTTGTTGAAGAATTATAAAAGGGATAAATAATGAGAATAAATAACATATTTGCTGCCGCCCACAGTGGAAATGGAGTTATGACGCTATTTTTTCTGGATAGAGGAGTCGATCCTAATATTCAAGATGATAACGGCTCAACAGCTTTAATGATGGCTGCCGAAGGCGGGCATAAGACTATAATTCAAGTTCTTTTGAAAAGAAACGCCGATGTTAATATTCAAGCTACCGACGGTTCAACAGCTTTAATGATTGCGTCCAAAATGGGGAATGAAGATATCGAAAACCTACTTAGGGAAGCAGGCGCAAAGTAGGTTGTCTTTTTTCTTCCTAAAAGCTTGAGTTTAGCAAAGAAACTGTATTTCTGTTTCAAAAGCACGCTAACTTTTGCAAAGAAGCTGTCCTATTCTCCCAAGTGCCTCCTATACCTTCCTCAGCTACTTCCTCAATTCAATTTTATATTTTTTTGGTCGACTTTGGACGATTCCTTATAACTAAGATGAGATTCAGCAAGCCACATAAAAGAGATTAAGCTCTCCAGTTTTTATAGCAAAAGTATTCCATATCTATTAAAGTAACTATTTGGCTTGGCAATATTTGTTTTCATCTCAAAATCAGGATATTTCTTCCAGCCTTTCATTGTCTCTCTGAATATAAAAATCGTTACTGTCCGGGGAAAAACCAATAAACCTTTTTACCGCAAAGGCGCGGATAGCGCGAAGGATAAAGTCGAGGATAAGAAGTTAAAATCTTGATCGTCAGCGTTGCCTAATGATTGACGCTTGGATTACCCCGATCCCATGATCTATTGAACTAAAGGCGTCTTTTGCGGTTCAACAAGCCTTCGGACTAAAATAGAAGCCATTTCAATGGAAATTTGATTAAAATTTATATTTGAGCAAACTTTTAAAAATATTGATGACGCTCTGTGGAAAGAAGCCGGTTGCACAACGGAACTGGACTATACAGAGCAAATATCCTGGATTCTTTTTCTCAAATATCTGGACGATTTGATCGATCATGTCAATCAAAAGTCCCTTACCTGCAAGCTTTCAAGCACAGAGCCACCAATCTAGAAACCATTGAATACAAAATCGGCGAAATCTTTGGCGAGATTAAAAATAAGTTTCAAAGCGGTTAGTCATTAAGAGAAACTTTGGAGTTAATAGATGGACTTCGTTTTCGCTCCCAGCAATGCAAACAGCATGAGCCTAGGTGGGTGAAATAAATGAAAATACGAAGAACAGAAGAGAGATGATTGACAGTCGGTTCATAGTCATAATAAATCTTTCGTAAAACTAAACTATTGAGCTTTTTATGAACTTATCACAGATGGAGATCAAGAGGCCTGTGGTTCAAATCCTACTCTCTCTATCACTTGCTTTTAAAAGGGTTTACGAGGTTTATCCTAAACCCTTTTTTATTATCAAATGCAGAGGAGCCATGCTATGATTTTAGCAATTTACTCTGGAGCAGGGTCAAACGAATGAACCTTACCGTAAGTACACCCGCCTTACTCTTTCCAGCAATAGCGTTATTGATGCTCGCATATACTAATCGTTATCATTTTATTGTGAACCTGATACGGGAGTTGATAAAAAGTGTGAAACGGAAAGAACTTGCGATGAAACTACAGCTAACCAGTGCAGGATGTTGGAGAAAAGAATAAACCTTGTCAAAAGAATGCAGCAACTACTGGTTTTGAGCTTATTGATCTGCGTTTTTTGCATCGCCATGATAGCTTTCCAGTTTATGTTGGCTGGCATTATACTTTTCACATTAACCATCATAAGTTTTATTTCTTCACTCATCATCTCATTGAGAGAAATCACTATATCTGTAGACGCCATTAAGAAACTTCTTGATAATTACGTTAATTGATCGTTTCTAACTTCTTTCCTATTTATCCTTCCAAATAATGAATTGCTCAAGGTCGGTTTGGAAAAAATACATTCATAAAGGTCGCCTCTTATTAATTGAGTAGCTTCTTTATCCTATCCTCTTCGCTAACAATTAAGTGTTACCTTTACCAATTTCCTTTGGATTCCTAAAGTTGAAAATAGGGAAGGAATGACTTAGAAGCCGTTAATAAAGACAAGCTCTATGAATTATTTCAAAGTTGTTTTTTCATTATCATGCATACGAGGCAAGAGAAAAAAATTAAGGTCGCGGCTTCTCTACTAGCCAACATTTTCCTTAAAGACGGCGACGAAGAAAAACTTTCCTTTACCGAGTTAGACCATTTTTCAAAGTACGTTGCAAACTTATTCGTTGGTGCTATTGATACTTTAGGAAAAGCTTATTCTATCACTTCTAATATTAAACCTTCGCACCCTGGATGCTATTCGCATCCCTTTATTTTCCGAGATTTAATAACTGCGACTGACTTTAATTCCAACCTACTCATGGGGCTTGTTTGTGAATTGAACGCCGTGAACCTATTACATTACAGCGAGGCAACAAAAACGGAAGAGTACAATCATAAAATATTTAGCTTAACGCCTCTTGGGGATAAGTTCATTGATTATCTATTGAAGGAATAATATCGTTATCTATTTATAAACATCATTCCCTATTTAATCAAACCTCTCTTCAACAGCAATCTTAATAATCAGTGTGCCCATACTACGGGTATTTCATCCATATTTGTCGTGTAACAAGGTGTTTTTCTTTCTGACTTTGGTTTCCATTTTTTATCCAACCCCTCGCCGAGGAACTTGATCGTTCCTGACCCCATAAGACTATTAATCCTATCGATTGCACCCATTAAGGATTTAGATCGTGTTTGCATTTCCGTATTGTAAAACAACCCTTTCTGTTGTTGATCGGCGAACGATAACTCAGCGAGCATAACACCCGACTTCTTATATGCAAAACCTACCCGATAAATAGATTTCAGTCCAGCAAGCGCAGCCGCTATTAGTAAGCGTGTGTCGTCAGTCGGTTCTGGCAAAGGTACCAACAGTCCACCACTGTATTGAGGTTCTTTCGTCTTGAATGGATTTGTATTGATGAACACATGAATCGATGACGCTACCGACCTTTGTCGACGTAGTTTTTCTGCCACTCGCGTGGTGTATGTGATTACGGATTCTATAAGCTCAGGAAGAGTAGATACCGGAACTCCAAACGATCGCGAGCACATCAATTGCTCTTTCGGCGGAGCGACTTCTTCTAATGCAATACAAGATTGTCCGTTCAACTCCATCACCGTTCTCTCCATCACAACCGAAAATTGTTTCCGGATTCGTTTCGGCGACGCTTGTTTTAGGTCGAGAACTGTATTCATACCGAGCTCACCCAACTTCTTCTCTGTTCGTCCTCCAACACCCCATACTTCTCCCACTTTAATTTTAACGAACAAACTATTCAGATCGTCCGCTTGTAGCGTATTGAGGTCACACACGCCATCAAAGGTAGGTTGTTTCTTAGCAATATGATTGGCTAGCTTGGCAAGTGTCTTTGAAGCTCCTATTCCAACGCAAACTGGCAACCCTACAAGCTTTTTAACTTTAGACTGAATGGTCATCCCATAGTCGATAAGGTTCAAATGCTTGAACCCGGTTAGATTAATGAAGCTCTCGTCTATTGAGTAAACTTCTTGATCTGGGCTGAATTCGGAAATCACTTTCATCACTCGGTTCGACATATCCGCGTAGAGTGTGTAGTTGCTAGACAAAGCGATTATATTGTCACGCTTCGCCCAAGGCTGAACACTACTCCACGCCACCCCCATCTTGACTCCCAAATCCTTTACTTCTTGCGAACGGGCGATGACGCACCCGTCGTTGTTTGAAAGTACGAGGACAGGTTTGCCTTCTAGCGCAGGATTGAAAACACGTTCACATGAAACATAAAAATTATTGCAATCAATCAGGGCTATGCTTTGATCGCCTATGGCCATAGCTTATGAATTGCCCAACGGACAACTCCCCAAACTTCTAGGTTCTCTTCGGAGTTAATAATGATGTCAGAATATGCGGGGTTGGCGGCTTTCAATGCGTACCCCTTCTCGCAATGAACAAGCTGCTTAACTGTGAACTCACCATCAATAGCCGCTATAACGATATTGCCATCCACAACGGGTAAAGAGCGGTCCACAACGAGCAGATCTCCGTCCAAGATGCCAAGCTCTATCATTGAATCGCCTTGGACTCTCAAAAAAAACGTCGCCTCTTTATGTTGAACGAGGTATTCATTAAGATCGATGCAGTTCTCGACATAGTCGTCTGCGGGAGATGGAAAACCAGCCGGAACGGCATAACCGAATAGAGGTCTTTTATTTACGGACAATTCGGGCTTAAGACCTATAAGGGAAAGCCTTTCACCATTGCCGTTATCTAGATTAGAAACGTCGCGCATACTCATCTTCACTATTTACGATTAGTCGCTATAGATTAGAGAGTGTTTGATCTCGCGTCAAGATAATTTTCGCTTTTTTTTCGTCTTACTATAAGAGCAATAATCTTTCTTTTTCCAAAAGATCTAT
>CAWVUN010000115.1:0-6214 GCA_963932495.1 uncultured bacterium | reverse complement strand
TCCTATCGAAGGAGTTCAACCTTATTTGGCTCGAAAAATCTGTTTTGCTTTGGGTTTGAGCAAAGAAGTCATGAAACCCATGATTCCATTCATCATCAATCTCTACAAAGCTTTCCAAGCCGAAGACTGTGACATGCTAGAAATCAACCCATTGGTTATTACTGGGGACAACCGCGTATTGGCTTTGGACGCTAAAGTCAACATCGACGACAACGCTCTCGGTAGGCATCCCGCAACGGTTGAATATAGAGACTTAGGCGAAGAGGATCCAACGGAAGTCGAAGCCGGTAAATACAACCTCAATTTCATTAAGTTAGATGGAAATATTGGTTGTATGGTCAACGGAGCCGGTCTCGCTATGGCAACGATGGACATCATCAAACATACCGGCGGCGAACCCGCTAACTTTTTAGACGTTGGCGGCGGAGCTAACGAAGAAATGATAGAAAATGCCTTTCGAATATTGCTTTCAGATACAAACGTAAAAGCACTATTCATTAATATTTTTGGCGGAATCCTCCGGTGCGACGTCTTAGCTAGCGGCGTTGTTAAAGCCTCCAGAAAACTAGACGTGAACGTCCCCATCGTTATTCGCATGGAAGGCACAAACATGGAAGCAGGACATCGCATCCTAAAAGAATCCGGGCTGAATTTCGTTGTTGGGGACGGAATGAAGGACGCGGCTAGAAAGGTGGTAAAGGCAATCCAATGAGCATTTTAGTCGACGAAAAAACAAGATTGATCGTCCAAGGCATCACTGGGCGCGAAGGTTTATTTCACGCAGAGCAATGTAAGAACTACGGCACTCAACTGGTTGGCGGCGTCACTCCTAATAAAGGCGGACAAACGGTAATCGGTAAAGTTCCCGTATTCAATACGGTTAAAGAAGCGGCTCAAAAAACAAAAGCAAACGCCACCATGATATTCGTTCCGCCTGCATTTGCGGCAGACGCTATTTTGGAAGCGGCTAATGCGGGGATTGAGTTGATCATTTGTATCGCGGAAGGAATTCCGGTTCACGATATGGTCACCGTTTATCGCGGCTTGCAAAACTCAGGCTCTCGATTGATTGGCCCTAACTGCCCCGGCGTTATTTCTCCTGGAAAATGCAAAATCGGCATCATGCCGGCGCATATCCATAAGAAAGGAAAAGTCGGTATCATTTCCAGAAGTGGAACTTTGACCTACGAAGCCGTAGGCCAACTAACAGCTTTAGGAATAGGCCAATCCACCTGTGTTGGAATCGGCGGCGACCCAATTATCGGTTCACGGTACATTGACATGTTAACACTTTTCCAAAAAGACAAAGGCACTAGCGCCATTTGTATGATTGGAGAAATTGGCGGTTCCGCAGAGGAAGAAGCCGCGGAATTCATCAAGAAAAATATCACCAAACCTATAGTAGGGTTCATCGCCGGTCAAACGGCTCCTCCTGGTCGACGTATGGGCCATGCAGGCGCTATTATTTCCGGCGGGCAAGGCACGGCTGAAAGCAAGATGAAAGTGATGAAAAAATGCGGAATCAAAGTTTGCAAAAGTCCAGCAGACCTCGGTAAAACCATCGCTAAGTACCTATAAGGTTTAGAAGCGGATAAAAAAGGGGAGTTACCGGGAAACCCGGTAACTCCCCTTTTCTTTTTTATAAACCAAGTCATTCTTATAGTTTATTGAAAACTCCGCAGCGCTCACCTAGAACAAAACAACTTAATTAAATATACCTATTTAGATAGATCGTATAAATGTCTCGGTTAATACCATAAAACTTTGGGTAGGCAAAGTTGGTGGGAGGCGGTCACACTTCGAGAACCTTTTAAGGAACTAGAGGTAAAAGAAAATATTTTTATTGAATCGAGGCGAGATCCCCCGACTTACCCTCGGGATGACAGACCATGGGGATGGAGTTAAACAAAGCCAACCTTAGTTTAACCATGACCCTATAAACTAGTTCTTTGGTCGATCAATATACGAGACAAGTCTATCGCTTCTAAGGAACTAGCGGAAACGTCGGCCCTGCGAGCCATCGAGATTCCTCCACTTTGGTCGAAATGACAAGTTGGAAACGATTGAACTCTAGTTCCTCAATCAATCAACCGGCGAAGCCAGTCACTCGCCCAACTTGGGAAAATAATCAATCTTCGTTTTTCTGGAAATCTAAGCTTGAGAGTATCTTATGATAAGCCAATTCGTCAAACCCTCTATCCTTTCGAAAGTTATCGAAATAGATATTGGCATATTCCTTAATAATTACATGCAAGGCTTCGTGCGGGGCCATGCCAGCCTCTTCTAACCTTATTTTGGTCTCGGCAACAAATGGAGGACTTTCAATAACTATTTGCCGATCAACTCGTACATGTAAAACTGTATGGACAAAAGGATTTACTATTTTCCCACCCACTTCTTGCGGATAACACGCCAACTCGCCCGTTTCCCATAATTCGTCGTATTCTGGGTGCATATCCATGACGAAATTAATTCGTTCGTCATTTTCTTCAATCTCTTGTCCTTCGCGTCTCTGCTCGGCAACTTTTAGTATCCTAGCTTGCGACTCTTTATCAAAAGTAATCATATTCCCTCGTAATAAACAAACTGTACATTAATGCTTGCACTGGAAAGGCCAGTGTTGAATTCAAAGTGCAACTTATGGAGTTTCAGTAAAATGTGTTTTCCTTAATTTACCGCTACCGCCATAAACCATAAATACCCTCTTACCTTGCCGAACATGATACTTTGCCCATGCTGGAGATTTTTCACCATAACAGGCCTCAGGATCTTCACCCTCGGCTCGTAAATAATCAGGGTAGTCCATTCCAGTATCAAATACATCCATTAATAAGCAGTCGGTATTAAAACCTTCTCCACTAAGTTTGATTTGGCTTAAAAACTTTTGGATTTCTTCAGGGTTGTTCATCTCTAGTGCTTGCATTCATTAATTCTTCCTAATAATTAGAAAACAGTTAAGAAACCGTTTTGCTTTAAAGAGGTTAGGTATGATAATCTTCGTATGTTAAGTCTTAAGGAATTTCCTCATTTAGTAAAGTAATTATCACCACTTTATTCCATTTTTTTCCAACTACGGCCCATTATTAAAAATGTTTACTCAAGAAAACCTCATCATTCAAAGGTCTGATCCCAGCGGAAATGGAGGCGATCAGTTTTTATATGAAGTCAATGGCTACGGTATTTTGGCAATAAACCCACCGATGGAAGAAATTTCTCAATTACATTGGGAAGTCGAAGTCATAAAATACACTAATATAGACCAATTTAAGTATGAAGTATGCCATACCACCGAATTGGCCGATAAAACGCTAGTCTTTTATAACGACAAATCATTCAACGAATTTTTATTAAAAGCTTTTGATTACTTCAAAGAACTCGATAAACTGGAAAAGATGCTATAACTATTGCGTTTTATTTAGTGAAGGCTTTCTTTAATTAGGACCAAAAACTATACAATTATTCTCATGAATCAAAATTTTTGGATCAATTTATGTCGAAATTCTTGAAAAAAATTGTATAAATTAAAAGATTATGATATTTTACGTGCATTTAAAGAGACAATAAATGTTTATATTTTAACCGTTTCGAATACATGAACATCTTATAATTTTTATTGAGGAGCAAACCCAATGTCGGACAGTAAATTATTTATAAAAGAAATGCCAGCGGATTGGGTACCCGGGCGCGATAAACAAAAAGTGGTGACCCCAGAGTATATGTTCCATGAGGCTCCACGAGAACAAGTTTTTATCACTGGTAGTGAAGCCGCTCGAGAAGCTATTCGTCGGTCTAATGTCGATATCGCCATTTCATATCCAATTACCCCTCAAAGTGAAACCATGCAACAAGCTGGTTATCTTTATGATGAAGGATATATTGGAGAATATTATAGAGCCGAAGAAGAAATTGGTACCATGTCTGCCATTGGCGGTGCTTCTAGAGCAGGAATAAGATCTTTAACAGCTACTTCAGGCCCCGGTTTGATGCGCGGAATGGAAGCAATCTCCTCTTGGCCTGGAGCTAGAACGCCACTTGTTCTATTAGATATGTGTCGGGTTATTAACACCCCATTGGCTATTCAACCAGATAACATTGAAATGTCTTTCCTCATTAACTCTGGACTGATTATGTTACATGGCGAAAACCAACAAGATTTCTATGATTACACCATGGCCGCATTCATGATTAGCGAACAAGTAGACGTCACTTTACCTGTATCGGTATCTGTTGACGGATTTTTTGTGACTCACGCACGCGGTAACGTTAAGATGCAAGCTGATGATTTAAAATTACCGCCTCGCGATGGCTGGAGATCTGCAGTACCTGCGATGGATAACGAAAATCCCCCAGCTCGTATTTCTAGAGACGCTCCAATACAAAAAAGTAACTTCATTAGTTATCATATGCATGCTAGTTGGCAGCAAGAAGTTTTTGCAGCTACCGAGCGAGCTAAAAAATATATTAATAATTATCTTGGCGGGATTATTGAAATCATTAATCCAAACGCTGAAGTTATGATTATTGCTTCTGGTGCGGCTGTATCACAATCAAGAGAAGCTGTTCGTCAAAGCTCTGAAATGGGAAAAGAAATTGGATTGATTAAGGTCAAAGCTATTCGCCCATTTCCAAAAGCTGAACTTCGAGAAGCTTGTAAAAATGCTAAACAAATTTTTGTACCAGAATTCAATCAAATGGGTTGGATGCATAAAGAAGTCTGCTCTAATTTATTTGGTTTTACGGACGCTCAGATCGCTCCAGGCCCAAGAGTTTATGGCGGTATGACGATGCCAACCGAAATGATTCTCGATTGGTTGGAAGAAGGAAGACAAAATAAACCATGGTTTTTCCAAGATCCTTTCTAGGAAATTGGCAACCTAATAAGTTTTCTTTTTAATCATTTTTTAAAAATAAAATTTAATATATAAGATCTTATCAATATGAAAGGATTGAGTTATGGCTCATGACAATTTAACCCCATCTCCAGGTTATTTAGAGTGGTTACCCATTGAGTATCAAGATTTGGTTAACCTTGGACCTTACAACCGTGAGAAAAAGCCAAAAGTAACGGATATGGGCAAATTCAAGGAAATCATTGAAGAGCATCCTATGTGTGCTGGATGTGCAATGACTCTTTTTATTCGACTTGCAATGATCGCGTTCCCTAACCCAGAGCAAACTATAATTGTTGGAACGGCTGGTTGTGGTCGATTGGCCATTAGTCAAGCCTCTATTCCGTTTATCTACGGAAACTATGGCGACACCAACTCTATAGCTTCTGGTTTAAAAAGAGGTTTAGATCAAAAGTATCCTAATCAACCAAAAGACGTAGTTGTAATGGCTGGCGACGGCGGATTGATTGATATCGGCTTCCAAGGTTTGATGCATAGTTGGTTTCGACAAGAACGATTCACGACCATCATGCTCGACAACGAAGTTTATGGTAATACTGGCGGTCAAGAAAGCGGAATGACTGCTCAAGGCCAAGTCTTGAAAATGGCTCCACGCGGCAAAGTTAATACTAAAATTGACGCAATGGGCTTAGCAAAAGTAGCTGGCGTTGACTATATTGCTCGAATAGCTCCAACCAACCCTTCACGTGTTGCAAGAACTATCCGAAGAGCGGTAATGATAGCTCGCGAAGTTGGACCAACTTATATTCAAGCATACACTTCTTGTAATATTGAGTACGCCATTCCAACTGGCGACGTAATGCAAGACGCGTTTGATATGGAAAAAGAGCGATACGGCTTCGAAGAAATCATTTCCGATAAAGCTAAAGCTTATTTGGATGAAATCGAAAAGAAACCGGCTAAAAAAGCTAAAAAATAAAGGGAGGTAACCTCATAATGGCAGAAGAAGTCCAACGATATAATATACGGATGGCCGGTGTTGGCGGTCAAGGTGTTGTAACAGCCTCACATATTGTTAGTAACGGGGTTGTTATTTCCGGTGGTCATAGTTCGCTTGTTCCTTTTTTCGGTTCTGAAAAAAGAAACGCTCCGGTTGAAAGTTACGTAAGAATTTCCAATAGTGATATTTATGAAATTGGAGAAATCATCTATCCTAATGTGTTGATGATTTTTCACGCTCAGGTTATTACATTGGGTAAGTCTTACACTATGCCTTTTTATACTGGGCTAAAACCAGGCGGTATTATCATCATCAATAGTCGAACTCCAATTCCTTTTTCTAAGGACGAGGCAAAAGAGCTTGA
>CAWVUN010000114.1:0-6237 GCA_963932495.1 uncultured bacterium | reverse complement strand
AGGGACAAACCAAACAATCCCAACCGAAACAATAAACGCCCAAATAAAATTTTCCTGCAACACCCAAGCGTTAAACTTTTCTTCAAAGTATGGGTAACTGTCCGGGACTCTTCTCCAAAAAAAACCTATGACAGAATAATTTACTAATGAGCCAAATAAAGATCCTACAAAAATAAACGATGGATAAGCTACCGCCAGGAGATTCGCGATTCGTTTGAGCAATTTTTCAAATGTTTCTTGCTGCCCAGGGTCGTTGCCCATTGCCTTAAAGGTATCTGCCGATTGATTTAAGTGAACTTCTACTTGCTCTTGGATAAACTCTTCCAAGGACAAATCTTCATTCGTATATGCAAACGATAAAATCGCGGCCGACATGAAGGTGGAGCCCAAGGCCGTAAAAGCAATAATCTTCTCAATAGGAAACCTAAACCGAATAGTCTCTCCCATGATAAAAGCTATAACACCGTATTCAGCCAAAAAAAACAACGCGTGACGAGGACTGTATGTAACAAAAATCACAGCCACAACGATGGCTAAACAAATGAGGCCAACCTGTTTACCCCCTCTCAAATAAATAAAAATAAGGGGGACAGGAGATAAAATACCTATAACAATTCCTAAAGGCGGTACAAGCAAAGAGGATAAAAAAATAACTAGAGTCGCCGCAACGGGCAACAAGACATCCCTAGCCGGAATTTTATCCGTCAAAATCTAACGCTCTACTGAAAACGGCAATAAAGCAATATTTCGCGCTCGTTTAATAGCCGTCGTTAATACTCTTTGATGTCTAGCGCAGTTCCCAGAAATTCTTGAAGGAACGATTTTACCTCTTTCAGAAATCAAAGGCTTTAATGTTTTAATATCGAAAAAGTCTATAAACTCAACTTTTTCCACGCAAAATCTACAAACTTTTTGCGATACGAAAGAACGTCGTCTTCCGCTAGATTTTTTTCGAAAAGCCATGTTCTAAAAACTCCTTAATAAGTTGTCCTAGAAGGGAATGTCACCTTTTGGGGTCATATCGTCAAACCCCTCTCCGCCACCTTGGTCCATATCTCTACTGGACGCTCCCTTAGGCAAAAATTGAACGGTATTTGCAACAACTTCCATTTTGTTTCTTTTTTCGCCTGAGTCCGTTTCCCACGAATTTAAGCGCAAGTAACCTTCAATGAAAGCACCGCTACCTTTATTTAAATATTGAGCGCAGTTTTCACCTTGTTTGCCCCAAACGGTTATATCGACAAAACAGACATCTTCTTTCCATTCGTCGCCCTGCTTATATTTTCTGTTAATGGCTAACCCAAAACTAGCAACGGCTGAACCGTTTGCAGTAAAACGAAGTTCAGGATCTCGAGTAAGGTTCCCCATTAGTAAAACCTTATTAAAACTAGCCATTAGCTTTACTCCTTATTTTCTTCGTCAGCGGCTTCTTCAGCTTTAGCTTCAGAAACTTCTTCGGCTTTAGCTTTAGCTTCAGAAACTTCTTCGGCTTTAGCTTCAGTTTTAGCATCGCCATCAGCAACATTCACTGCGTCGCGTTTTCTTGTGATATCGCCGTCTTCGTGTTTTTTATCAGTTTCTTCTAGATCGGAATTTTGACCACAGATACGCTCAAATTCATCAGCTTCTAATCTAATGACTAAAAACTTAAGAATATTTTCGTCGAGACGAAATTCATTTTCCAACGGATCAACGTTTTTTCCGTCTAATTTATGGCAAATATTTAGGTAGATTCCGAAACGATTCTTTCTTATACGGTAGGCAAGGCGTTTTTTGCCCCAATTATCAAAACGGACAATTTCACCTTCAAATCTGGCTATGAAGCCTTTGACCTTTTCAGATTGTTCTTCAATCTGAGCGTCGTCAAAATCTGGACGCAATATCACTATGGTTTGGTAAAACCGCATTATTCCTCCTCTTGAGTTAGAGCCACACATTAATTGTAAGGCGAGGTAATATTATTTATGTCACTGTATAAAAGTAATTGAATATGCCATATGATTTTTGCTAAATCAAGCCGTTTCGGACTTTTATTTCAAATATTAAAGAATTATTTAAAGCTAGCAAACCTATCATCTCAAAATTATCATTAAACATCCGTTACAATTTGAGCCTCTTGAGCTCTTTTAAAGTTTCTACAGTTACGTTAAAAACAGTAAATAGGCTTTTTGGCGAACATTTATCGACTGTATCGTTTTGAGTGTGCCAGTACGGATAGTCCATATCTATCAAAAGAATCGATGGGATATTCAGCAAAATAAATGGGTAATGATCGTCTAGGATAGAGAATCGCGTATCGTCAATAAAACTATCTCCCCCTTTTACTTTTTTTGAAACGTTATGAAACGTATCCACCAACCAAGGGGCACTTCTTAAAGAATTTCTTTCCTTATATATCTCTAACTGCTTGTCCGCAATCATATCAAAAACCGCAACCCAAGCTGGCCATCGAGATTTTTTTATACTGTTTAAGCTTTTGGCGTAATATTTCGAACCCAACATATAATCCGCAGACCGCTTAGCGCCAAAATCTTCGCCATCAAAAAATACTAAAAGAACCGGTTGTTCTTGTTTATTCTTTGAAAAATAATGAGCTAACCCCAACAGTAATGCCGTACCCGACCCGCCGTCGTTTGCTCCAAGAATTGGTCTAGCCACATATTGAGGATTTTCGTCTTCATCCGCATAAGGGCGCGTATCATAGTGAGCACCGAATAAAATAGGTTGTAAATCGTTGTTTCTTCCTTCAAACCGGAACTCGATATTTGACATAGGAACAGATAAGCCGCTCTCTGGACGATGATAAAATTCTTGTCTTCGAGTCGAGTCTGCTAGCTTATTCCCTTCCTTAACAAGAAAGTTCTGCAGTTTTTCATTACCATCGCTACCAGAATACCTAGGTCCAAATGAATTAATGGTTTCAAAGTAATTCCAAAGAATCTTTTCATATAGTTTGATCCCAGAACTCGCTAAACTGATTCCATTAAACAGAAAAAACCAAACTAAAACCGTCAATACTTGTAGAGTATATTTCAAATTTAACCAATAGTTTCAATAGTTTATAGATGGAATTCAGCCAGATTCTCTGGATCTGGCTCTATAATAATCGTCCAAAATCTGTCGATGCTCAAACGTTAAACCCTCTGGTAAGTTTTTTTTCATCAAAAACACCTATGTTTTTTGCATCATCCTGCGCTTTGGGGATTCCCTTAGCAGTTTCAATGAATACAGTCGATAGAGTATGTTGGCGCAGGTCCCTTCTGGGGTCCGAATAAGTATGAGATTGTTTGATCATTTGAACATTTAACGAAGCCTCTTCTAAAGCTTCTCTGATGACCGCCGCCTCCAAAGGTTCTCCATAGTCCACAATGCCTACCGGCAAGGTACAACCATGGGGAGGGTTCATTCGTTCAACTAAAATAATCCGCTTTTTTTTTAAAATTGTATGATAATATCAAGAGTGGAACAGGTTTTTTATGCTCTTTTTTCATATCACCAAAAAGAAAGAAGGTTGATTTGTTAAACAGAAGTAACAAACCATAAAATTTCAAAGGTTTTGTGTCAATTATTTTTGTTATAAGTGAGATTCACCTTACTTTATTTATATATATTTTGTATATTTTACGGAAATTTATAAAATACTATTCTTTTTTTACTAAAGAATTTGCACACATCTCCGATAAGAAGTGCAGGCGATATGATTAAAGATAAAATGCTATGGTGACTCAATGAAAATACCAGGAAAAGACTTCGCATTAAAAAACAATATTATTCAAGAAAAGATAAGCAAAAACCAAGCGGTGGATAAAGCAACTGTTGGTAAAGGTGCTTCAGGTAGTTCATCCGCTGGACAAAATTCTACTTCGGAACAAATTCTTTTATCCTCTAAGGCCAAGGTCATTCAACAAGTTAAAGAAGTGGTTTTAAACTCATCAAATATTCGTACGGAGAAAGTCAACCGGATCAAAAAAGAAATAGCCGAAGGCAGTTTTAACATTGATAGAGATATGCTTGCCGAAAAGATCCTTAAAGCCATCATCACTGAAAGTGCTTTTTTGAAATAAGTTCACCCCCCTAGGTTTATCCCAAGGTTTATTTTCTTGTTTTTTTTCTACCTTTAGCAAGAAGTTAAATTCAAACACTGCAACTTGATTAGAAAAGTTATACAACTCGTTTGTTTCAACTTGGTAAATTGTCCAACTAGGCTTTGGGAATTAATGGATCGACGGAAGGGGTATTACCTATAATACTCTTTTGAACTTTATCGATGAGCGAATTCACATCCATACCATGCATTAGTGCCCCATTTTCTAAAGTATCAAAATGGACAGCAAAGCAACCGCTACAGCTCATATTTAACCCGCGGAAAAGGTCAATAGTATGAGGATAACTTTGTATAATTTCGTTTATTTTGGATTCTTTTTTAATAAGCATAACAAAATTTCCTTGCCGCTATTTTGATCATATGGTAGCATCTATTAAAATAGTTTACAATATTTATGTTATGAGGAGTTGTTGATGTCGAAGCGTTGTGATGTATGTGGTAAAGGCCCAATGTTTGGAAATAATGTAAGCCATGCAAATAACAAAACCAGAAAACGGTGGAACCCAAATTTGCAAAAACTCCGCTGTATTGTTAAAGGAGCCATCAAGGCGTTGAAAGTCTGTTCACGTTGTTTGAAAGCGGATAAAGTTCAAAAAGCTTTTTAATCCCTCCTCTTGCGAGAAATTAAAGCCCATCCTTTGTTACCTGAATTGACCCAATACCTAATCGCTTAAACAATCAAAATACCTCTAACAGAAACAAGCCTGTTGAGGTATTTTAACTAAATATTTTTGTTTGCCTAATCAATATAGCCTTTTCTTTAAATCAAGAACAGTTGGAGGGTTGATTCCCAGAGCCATTTTCGATTGAGTCCAATTTTTTAAATTTTTTCTTAGAAGATTTTCTCTGGTGCTCTTTTATCCTTTCTACGTAAAGCACTCCCTCCACCTTTTTGACTTGAGAGAGAGCTTTGTTTAGGTTGTCCAAGTCGGACACCTCTATAGAAAAATCGAAGTAAGCGCGTTTATTCGGACCTTGGTTTACGCTAGCTCTAGTGATATTAATTTTTAATTCCGCAAACACTATGCTAATAGTCGCCAACATCCCTGTTTTATCATTTGTAACTATTTGGATATGCACAATAGACGAGTTTACGGAAGCGTCATGCCATCCGACTTCCAGAATCCTATCGCTTTCACCTTTAAGCGAACTGACGCTAGGGCAATCTCCAGTATGCACAGAAATCCCTCGTCCTCGAGTAATGTAGCCCAATATAACGTCACCCGGAACGGGATTACAACACTTACCCATTCGAATCAACAAGGCTTCGCTACTGTCAAACCCCTTAACCCATATTCCAGACTTACTCTTCTTAATTGTCTTGGTGTCTTTAACTTTTTGTTTATCTTCTTCTTTTTTGTCGTCCAACCGTTCTCGTGGGACAATTTTTTCAGCGAAGAATCGTGGGTTAATTTCCCCAAAGCCCACGCCAATGATTAAAGTGTCCAAAGAATTAAATCCGCACGCGTGAACCGCCGCGTCCAGTCCCTTTATACTAGCGATTTTATCCAAGTTTAAATCATAGTTTTTTAACTCGGCATTTAACTTTTCCTTACCCATCTCCAAATTACGGGATTTTTCTTTCCCGTTTAAGTAGTTTAAGATCTTCCCACGCGCTCGAGAAGTCCGCACAAATTGAAGCCAATCTCGGGTCGGTTCTTTATGAACCGAAGTGAATACCTCCACATGATCGCCATTACGGAGCTTGTAACGTAAAGGAACAATTCTGCCGTTTACTTTGGAGCCCATGCAATGACTCCCAACATCGGTATGTACATGAAAAGCAAAATCTATCGCGGTGGAACCTTGAGGCAGCGCAACAACCTCACCTTTTGGAGTAAAAACGTAAACTTCATAAGGGTATAAATTAACCTTGAATTCGCTGAGGAACTCTTTGGGGTTTTTTATCCCTTCGTTTTCTTCGAGGAAATGCCTCACCCAAAGTAGTTGTTCGTCCATTTCCTTAAGCTTCCGACCAGCGTTCTCTTTATAATGCCAATGAGCCGCGATACCTTCTTCGGAAATAAGATGCATCTCTTCCGTTCTAATTTGGATCTCAACCCTTTGCCCATCTGGACCTATCACCGTGGTATGGAGAGACCTATACATATTTGGCTTTGGCATAGCAATGT
>CAWVUN010000113.1:0-6258 GCA_963932495.1 uncultured bacterium | reverse complement strand
TCCTTTTTGGACATAAAGTTCAAGTAGACGTTCAATTATTGGTTTTCCTGAAAGCTCAATCAGAGGTTTAGGAATTTGCTCTGTGAGAGGGCGTAATCGGACGCCTTTGCCGCCGCAAAGAATAGCTACTTTAGGTAATTTTTCCATTTAAAAAATGCCGGAAAAGTAAATGAGTTTTCGATTTATAGATACGGTCTATCTTGACAATAATTTCTTAATCTGAAGATTTTTTATTGTCGCCCAGATATTCGTAAATAATAGTCTCTGAATAGTATTCGTAGCAATTAATAAAATAGTGATTCGGAAAATTATAAGAGTTTTCGAAGCCTAAATCGCAGCCATCCAAAACAATTTTTTTGTAAGGATGCAATTTCATATAGTCGTAAATATAATCTGTAACCCGTTTTTTTTCAGCTTTAGTGCTTTGTTGTCCTCGAATTGTAAAAAGTTTTGTGGCTCTTGGAATTATCCATTTTGGAGGAGATTCGAACGGGAACACGTTACCCCATTTTAATTTTGTGTAGAAGTGAAGGGCGTCTCCCTCATGGGCAATAACAAAAGTATCTTCAGGATTAGCTTTTTTGTTTAAAAAGTGCGCAATATTTTTTAGGGCTCCATTATAGTCGCCGGTTAATTCTTTGGCATAGCTCCACAGTAGATACTGTGATTTATTATTAATTCTGATACTGGTATCCCATCGTTTTAGTAGCCCAGAAGATAAAATTTTTAAATCTATCTTTTCAGCAAGAACCTTTGGGAAAATAATTTGATCGTAAATAAACCAGGGGGCTATGTGTAACCAGTTTGTAAGTAGTAAAAGCGTTGTTAGGCCGTAACCTAAAACTAAGTTTGTTTTAGATAACCTATAAGTTATTTCAGCAAGAAAAATGACCCAAATAGATGCAGTTCCTAAAATATAATTGAATAACGGTATTGTATGAAGAGTTGCAACTAAAATCGAACTTACTGCGCACAATGCAAATAAAGTTTTGTATTTATCCCAGGAAAATTCAAATCGTGAGTTAATCCGTTTAACCAAAAAGACAATTATTATTAATGCGAAAGGAAAAACGTAGGAATTGATTTGACTTAAATAGCCAACAATAAATTCAATGGTAGTCCCCGTGTTTTTATCGTAATCTTTATTGAAGTAGCTAGAATAAAATTCTTTTATTTTTTTTCGAACAGGTAGAAAGTATTTTAAAAACCAGGGGAGTGTTAAAGTTGCTATAACGACGTATGAGATTAATAGTTTTCGATAAAACTCTTTATTCCGAATGGTGATTAAGCAGAAAATTGTTATTCCGGCGAATAACCCAAAAAATTGCGAGTACATCGAATAGAAAAGAAGAGTAGAGCTTAAACAAAAAAGATATATAGCTTCTTTTTGGTTTTGCACAAGACGAATGAAAAAGATGAGAGTCAAAACGCTGAGTAAAATAGTAGGGCCAAAATATCGGGAGGTTCTCATATATAAAATATAAGGAACAAAAAATGTAAAAAATATGGCGGCTAACCGAGATATCCAAACATTTTTATGTACTAAAAAGGCAAGGTAGTAGATAGCTACAATGCTAAGAAGCCCGCTTATGGCCGAAGGGAACACCCCTCCAAGGGTTGTTTGACCAAATACTGCAATAGAGCCTGCAATTAAATACATGCTTAGCCAAGGGTGATAGCCCCAAACACCATCGACAGAGAATCGTACGTCAAAAAAGGGAGGCGTTTCTCCTAATATGTATGGAACGCCATATTCCAATATATGGATCGCATGCAGTAAATAGTCTCCTTGGTCTTGCCCAAGGTAATAGTTATCTAAATTATAAAAGTATAAAAATGCGCCAACGATAGTCAGGAGGCTGAGAAAATACTTGTCTGTAGAGATGATTTTCATTCGGGATGTTTTTAAAGCAGCTTATAAATCCAAACTATGGATCATTGCTTGGATTCCTTGTTTGAGATCGTAGGAGGGTTCCCAATCGAGTAGGCGTCTGATTTTTGTTGAATTGCCTAAGTTTCTCAAAATTTCATTTTTGGGAATTTCTTTACCTGCAAATTCAATCTTGATGGGATTTTTTAGAAAATCGTTAAATGCTAAAGCGAAGTCTCTGATGGCAGTTTCTTTACTAGTGCAAATGTTAAATGTATGCCCGATAGCTTCTTTCTCGGTTGACAACTTTACAATGGCTTCAATGACGTCGTCAATGTAAATAAAATCACGTGTTTGCCTTCCATGCGTCATTTTAAAAGTTTTTTGCTGTTGAGCTGCATCGATCAAGTCTGTTACAAAACTTAACGAACATTGTGGGCCATAAACAGAAAATAGCCTTGCGGTGATTATGGGTAATTTGAATGTGTCAGCTAATAAAATACCTTGAAGTGTAGCGCAAGCTTTGGAATAAGCGTAAGGCGTATTGGGCTTCAAAGGAGATTCTTCGGAGTAAGGAACGGTCCCATCCCCGTACTCTCCTGCCGTTCCAAATTGAAGAAAGCAATCGCAGGTTTCAGCATTTAGAGACTCTATCAGGTTTATAGTGCCGGCGACGTTTGTTTCGTAAACTGTTTTAATGTCTGAAATTTTCCGAGTTCGCGAAATGATACCAGCTAAATGAAAAACTTTTTTCGGTTTGATTTGATGAAATATTTCTTTGATATGCTTTGGGTTTAGGATGTCTAATTGGAAAATTTTGATTTTATCTTTAATTTTGGGGTCGAGAAGATTCTCTTTGTTTAGATCTCTGATTCCTACGGAAACGTCTGCTCCTAATTCCGTTAATTTTTTTGTGAGCTCGGAACCTATCACTCCACTTGCTCCGGTTACAAAAACGGGAATATTTTTTAGATTAGACATGGAAAATTAGACTCTAAATGTCGAAATTTTTTTATTAACTTCATTTGGCGGTTTTTATGCGGGGTGAAAGCTGGGAGAAACCTATTGAATAGAAAGGATTAATTGACCTTACGAATAGGGATCTCTTTACTCAGATTTTCTACCAATTTATCAACTTCGTCAATAAAATCTGGGGAAATCAACATTTCGATCAATCCTCTTTTTTGGTCAAGAGTTCGAACTACGGCTAGATGGTCGTAGGCTTCAATAACTGAAACCAAATAGGCGATATCTTTTTTGTCGACTTCGTATTGGTTATTTATGGAATCGCTGTGCATAAAGAAATTTTAGGCTTTCACTGTTATCGGGGGAAGTTCGAATTGATGATCTTCCGGCGGGTTTGTTGTATTTTGCTTTTGTAATTCGATCATCAAAATACTAATGGCCGAAGGGGTGACGCCAGAAATTCGTAAAGCTTGGCCTAAAGTTAGCGGGCGAATCTCGTTTAATTTTTGAGATTCCTCTATGGAAAGACTGTTTACTAAATCAAAATCGAAATTTGGGGGTATTGCGTAATTTTCCAGCTGTTTTTGTTTGGCGACCATTTGATTTTGGCGGTCTATGAAGCCTTGGTATTTAATTTGAATTTCAATTTGCTCGCTAGTTGAAGCTTCTAAAGATTTTCCCGAAAACGTTTTAACTAGGTTCTCATAATTAATCTCAGGACGTTTCAGTAGTCCGCTAAGCGTTGTAGGAGATCGTAATTCATTGATTCCAAGTTGAGACAGCTGGCTCAGTGTTTCTTTATTAGGAAGCACTGGAGTGGAAGATAATCTTTTAATTTCACTTTCAATTAACGATTTTTTTTCTATAAGGGTTTCATATTGATTTTGATCAATCAAGCCTAGTTGAAACCCTTTTTCTGTCAGCCTTAGATCGGCATTATCTTGCCTTAGTAGCAATCGATACTCTGCTCGAGAGGTAAACATGCGATAAGGTTCTCGCGTACCTTTAGTGATTAAATCATCGATTAGTACTCCAATATAGGCATCCATTCTAGATAAAATGAAATCAGGTAATCCCTTTACAGCGCATCCAGCGTTTATTCCTGCAATTAATCCCTGACCGGCTGCTTCTTCATAACCAGATGTGCCGTTGATTTGACCCGCAAGGAAAAGCCCTTTTACTTTTTTTGTTTCTAGAGTGGCTTTTAACTGGGTTGGAGGAACAAAGTCGTATTCAACTGCATATCCAGGGCGAACAATTTCTGCGTTTTCTAAACCGAGGATTGTTTGAACATATTGGCGTTGAACCTCTTCTGGTAAGCTTGTAGATATTCCGTTAGGGTAAACCCAATCGGTATCCAAGCCTTCAGGTTCTAAGAAAATTTGGTGCGATTCTTTTTCGGGAAATTTGACAACTTTGTCTTCGATCGATGGGCAATATCGCGGTCCTACTCCTTGAATTTCGCCGCTATAAAGTGGGGATTGATGCAAATTATTTCGTATGACTTCAGCGGTCTTCTTGTTTGTATGTGTGATATAACAAGGAACTTGTTTACGATCAATCGAAGTCGTAGAAAAAGAAAATGGTTTTGGAGTTGTGTCTCCATTTTGTATTTCGCATTTGCTAAAGTCTATCGATCCAGCTAAAAGCCGTGGAGGTGTCCCCGTTTTCAATCTAGCTAAATCAAACCCGCAAGCTAAAAAAGAGTCGGAGAGTTTTGACGCTGGTTTTTCTCCAAAACGACCGCCTCCAACTTTGTTATTTCCAAAATGCATCAAACCATTCAGGAAAGTTCCGGTGGTTATAACCAAAGCTTTGCAAAAATATTCGGTTCCTACGGAAGTACGTAAACCTTTTAAAACACCGTTTTCAATTATTAAATCGTCAGCTTGTTCTTGAACTATATGCAATCCGGGTTGGTTCTCTAAAACACGGCGCATTTCTTCTCTGTAACGTTTTTTGTCTGCTTGAGCTCTTGGTCCATGAACGGCAGGACCTTTAGATAAGTTCAGCATCCTGTATTGAATACCTGTTTTATCAATGCATTTAGCCATTTCTCCGCCAAGTGCGTCAATTTCCCGAACCATATGACCTTTACCCACTCCCCCAATTGCGGGGTTACATGGCATCAAAGCAATTTTGTCTAGATCAAGCGTTAAAACAAGGGTGGAGCATCCCATTCGAGCGGCGGCAAGAGCTGATTCGCAACCAGCATGTCCAGCTCCTATTACTATTACGTCGTAAGCAGTCATTGGTGAAATATGAACTCAAAGTTAGATTATTCTTAATAATACTATAAAAAATGGGTTGATAAGAAGTTTCATTTACTTAAATCAACCATGTTTTTAATTATTTTAGCGATATTTTTTTCAGTGGCTTTATTTTTTTTTGATAAAGCGGTATGATGTGTCCGCCAAAGTTGGTAAAAAACATCTTTGGGGAAAACAAAGTCATATTCTTCTAAATCTCTCCGATCAGTCATCTCCGAAATTTGTTTGATTTCGTCTTTCATTTTCAATGATAAACCATTTCCAAATCATAGTGAGAAAAACATGTCTTCCAAATTAAAAGTTATCGCTAAAGAACAAAGAGATAATCCCACCACTGCCGAATCAAACTTATGGGAACTTATACGCCGAGGCCAATTAGATGGACATAAATTTAGGCGTAAACATGTTTTTCGTGGTTTTATTGTTGATTTTGCTTGTTTGGAAAGACATGTCGTTATTGAGATTGAGACTGGAAGTGAAGATTTAGAGTCTGTGGAAGAAAAGAAAAAAGATCAGTGGTTAAATAGCAGGAAGTACATTGTTTTAAGGTTTAAAGAAGCTGAGTTAGTTCGGGATCCTAGAGGAGTGATCCCGACTATAGAAAGAAGTTTGAAAGGATTGCCTCCAGTTGAAGCAGATGTTGTTTTCAGGGAAAAAGTAGAAACAACAAAAGTAATCCCAGAAAAGAAAACTACAAAAGCTAAGCCGACTAAAAAAGCTGTTGAACCTAAGGAAGACAAGGAAGAGTCTGCAGTTTCAGATAAAAAGACTGCTGCAAAGACAAGCTCCAAAGCCACGGAATCTAAAGAAAAGGCTGAAGGATCACCTAAAGTTAAATCAAAACCGAATTCAAAAGAGCCCCTTGCTGAAGAACAGCCTGTTGCGGCTAAAGAAACAAAGGCTCTTGAAAAAACAGTTGAAATAAAGCATGAGACTGAGAAAACCAGCGTTGAGAAGCCAGTAGAAACTAAGGCAGCAAAAATTCCTGAAAAATCGGTTGAGAGTTCTCAAAAAGTAGCGAAAGTTAAAGAGCCAGCTTTAAAGTTGGAGACAAAAAGCGTAAGTATCTCGACCCCTGTGGAATCCAAAAATAAAAAAACAGAAGATTTGCCGGAGGCTAAAGCAATTAAAGAGCCTGAACTTTCACCTAAA
>CAWVUN010000112.1:0-6298 GCA_963932495.1 uncultured bacterium | reverse complement strand
GGTAGCCATTTCTTCTGGCGTTCGCGCTTTATAATTACCCTCTTCATCCAATGTGCCGTCAATCATTACGCTCACCGAAAGATTGGAAAGATTTCCCGTAGGCTCACTAATATGCCGTATTACTTTATTAATCTCATAATTAAGCGTCTGCTTTTCGTTATTTTTCTTCGCAGCACCCCCTGCTTTGCCTCCGGGAGTCTGACCTGTAGGCAATAGAGCTTGTACTCCTGGCACACCACCTGGAGGAACAGCACCTACAACAGCTTCAGTAGCTCTTTGTTCACTCCGCACAACCTGGGATTCAGGGTCATAAGTTTCTTCAGTTCTTTCGACTTTTTCAAAATTGAGTTTAGAAGTCACTCGGGCAATTACTTTTCCTGGCCCTAAAGCATTTTCCAACATTTTAGTTACGCTATTCTCAAATTCCATTTCTAAGTTACGCTTAAATTTATAATTTGTTCCAGTAAGCATTGCTTCGTGCGAAGACTTTTGTCCTCCAGAAAGAATATTTCCTTTTATGTCCACTATGGCAACATTTTCAGGATCAATACCTTTAACGCTACCAGAAATTAAATGAACAATTCCCTGCACTTGGCTATCAGTTAAAGATCTTCCTGGTTTAATTTTTAAAGTAACTGAAGCTTTACCCTTAGGTTTTTCTCTCAAAAAAATATTTTCCTCTGGAATGACTAAATGAACGCGAGCTTGACTAATAGAATCTAACGATTTAATAGTTCGGATTAGTTCTCCTTCTAGAGCCCGTTGGTAGTTTAACTTTTGGACAAACTCTGTCATACCAAGAGAAGAATCTTCAAAAAGTTCCATTCCAACTTCACCGCCCTCAGGCAATCCTTTTGCAGCTAATTGTAATCTCAGTTCGTGAACTTTATCGGCAGGAACTCTAATCATAGTTCCATTAGCTGCTAGTTCGTAAGGTATCTTTTGGGTTTTCAAATCGTCCACTACTGCGGCGGCATCTTCAGCCGCTAGATTTGAATAAAGCAGTTGATAGTCGGGTTTTTGAACCCAAAAGGACATTGCCACTATGGATGAAATACCAATAAAAAATAATGCCCAAACTGCGCCCTTTTGACCTTGAGTCAGTTCTTGATACCTATTTTTGATGTTTTCGGTGAAAGCTAGAAGCTGTTCCATGAGATTTGCCGGTTAAGTTAGTTATTAATTATTTGTTTATCTTCCGAGATCTATTGCCCTTAAAGCCATATTTTTTGCTGCGTTAATCGCCGTGACATTGGCCTCATAAGAACGCGTAGCCGTCATTAAATCCACCATCTCGCTCATTAAATTTATATTGGGTTTAGCGACATAACCTAATTCGTTCGCGTCCGGATGGTTTGGTTGATATTCCAGCCTTGGTTCTTCTTGGTCTTCCACAATATCAGTCACAACTACGCGGTTAATGTTTGATTGCATTTCCCTAGTTAGGCTTTGTCCGAAATCATTCTCTAAAGGCAAGGCGGTAATAACCAAATCTTTCCGCCTATACGGTCCACCTTCAGGAGTCCGAGTAGTTTCAATATTAGCGAGATTGCTGGAAATGGTTTCCATCCGTTTCCGTTGTACCGATAATCCGGATGAACTTACTTTCATTGAAGATAAAAAATCCATATCCTTTGGCCTTTCAAAGATGTTTTTTTGACAATATTTACTCCTAAACAACTTAAAAGCAATTGCCATGCCAAAGGAATTTGCCAAAATTTTGACAAAATAGATTTCGGGTGTTATTTGAGAATGGGAGGTAAGGCGGTGGGTATAAAAAAGCTAACGATTAGAGTTTTAGAATATCTTTATTTTGATTTCGCGTCATACTCAGTTAATTTATTTCTTAAAGTCCGAATACTAATCCCCAAAATTTCTGCACATTTGGTTTTATTATTTTCAACTTCCTGCAAAGTTTGAAGGATCATCTCTTTTTCCATCTGATGAAGAGTTTTCCCAACAAATGATTCAACATTAGGGGACTGTTCAATTGACGAATTTTCTTCTTCATCTAAAAAAAGGTCTGCTGGCTGAAGAACGTCTCCGCGACAAAGGAGAACGGCACGTTCAATTGTATTTTCTAATTCGCGCACATTTCCAGGCCAACTATATTTTTTTAAAAGATCTAAAGTCGCCGGAGCTATTTTAGAAATGTTTTTGTTTATCTCTCTTCCATGCTTTTCCATAAAAAACTCAACTAAGACAGCAATATCTTCTTTTCGCTCTCTTAGCGATGGCAAACTTATGGGGATCACATTTAACCGGTAATATAAATCTTCCCTAAACTCGTTTTCTTTGATTCTTTGCTTTATATCTCGGTTGGTTGTAGCGATTACTCTGACATCTACTGGTATTGATTCTCTTCCTCCTACACGATCAATTTCATGTTCTTGCAAAGCTCTTAGAAGCTTCGCCTGAAGCTGTACTCCCATTTCGGTTATTTCATCTAAAAGTAGAGTCCCTTTATTTGCCATTTCAAATTTGCCCTCTTTACGAGTAGTAGCACCGGTAAAAGCTCCCTTTTCATGGCCAAAGAGTTCACTCTCCAACAATCCTTCTGGCAAAGCCGCACAGTTAACAGCTACAAAAGGTTTATCTTTTCTTGGGCTACAATGGTGAACGTATCTAGCAAATACTTCTTTTCCTGTTCCACTTTCTCCTGAAATTAAAATAGTAGATTTGCTATAAGCCACATTTTCGACAAACTCTAACTTTTTCTTCATTTTCGCGTTGGCGGTGACTATCCTTCGTTCAGGTAGAGTTTTTTCAGTTTCAATCTCCGATTCTTCCGAAACTGGTTCAGCCGTCAACGCCATACTTCTTAAAAAAGCCCGCTTAACTGTTGAAGCAACAATCTCGGCAGAAAATGGTTTCAGTAAATAATCGAAAGCCCCTACTTTCATACTTTCCACTGCGCTATCGATTGTTCCATAAGCAGTCATCATCACAACTTGCACATTTGGAAATTGGTGTTTGAGAGCTCGTAGTAAATCCATACCACCCATTTCAGGCATTCGCATATCAGTGATTACCAAATCGAACGATTCCTTCCCTAAACGGTCTAATCCTACTTGTCCATTTTCAGCAGTAGCGGTTGAATAGCCTTCACGTTTTAGAGCTGTTTCCAAAGCGATACGCATTTCGACTTCATCGTCTACGATCAATATTTTTTTAGTTTCAAGCTCGCTCATTTTTTCATATCACACATAGGAATCTTAACGGTGAATGTCGTTCCAACATTTTCTTCGCTTTCAACTTCTATAGTACCTTGGTGCGCCTTAATAATATTGTATGCAATTGCCATCCCAAGCCCGGTTCCTCTCGCTTTAGTAGTAAAAAAAGGATTAAAAATTTTTTTCAAGTTTTCGGAAGAAATACCAACTCCTGTATCGGAAATTGAAACAGCAACACACGGTAATTCTTTATCATTACCTTTTATTATTTTGCTTTCTAATTTGAGCTCACCTCCTTCATGCATTGCCTGAATAGCATTACGAATAAAATTCAAAAACACTTGTCTCAATAAATCTACATCGCCAGCACATACAAGCTTTTCCTCGTCCAACTTCCTGGTAATATGAATATTTTCAGGATAAATAATATTTGAAGAAAATTCTAATAATTCATCCATCATTGCGTTGATATTACACCTTTGACGAGAAGGTTCTGGAGACTTCGCAAATAGAAGAATACTAGAAATTATTCTATCCATATCTTTAACACCAGAGCAAATATGATCTGCAAGAAGTTGCTTGTCTACATCTTCTTCCAAATCTTTACGCAAAAGCGAAGCAAAAAGCTCAATGCTACCCAATGGATTCCTAATTTCATGGGCAATACCTGCGGCCATCTCACCCATAGCTGTGAGTCTTTGATTTCGTTGGACTTCTTCTTCTAGCCTTTTTAAATGAGTTACGTCTTGAACAATAAACACCGTACCCACTTCTTTACTTTTATGGTCTTTCATGGGAGAGGCCGATACACGAATATCAATTTTATTTTTATTTTTTAGACAGAAAACCCGATCTAAACTTTCATTTTTTTCTTTAGATTTAATAAGGGGATCAAGGGTTAATTCAATAAAGTCTGAAGAGAAAACATCCCTTAATTTTTTTCCTAAACATTTGCCGGAAGATTTTCCCAGTATTACACCCGCAGATTGATTAAAAGCAGTAATTCGTCCCTCAGAATCAATGACCATGACTCCATTATGAAGGCTTTCCAAAATATTATTTAGATAATTTTTTACTTTATCTTTTTCTTTTAAATTTTTTCCTAATTCTAAATTTTTATCGGCAAGCTCAGAATCTAGCTCTTTAATTCGATTCTGGAGTTTATCGTAAGACCCTTGAAGCTGCTGTGAGGCTTCATTAAAAGATTCAAAGGCTTTATGAAGAAATTGAATTTCTTTTTCTCTTTTTTTCTCTACAAGATTTTCTGCCATATTGAGGAACTATTTGAGATTAATGAGTTTTCTAAGCTAACCCATTATAGAAAATTAACTAAGATCTTTGAACTTTTTTTCCCAATCAATAATTTTCAGTTTATTTTCCGCCGCCCTCTTAAGTAGAGGGTCATATTTTTCTACTTGAATAAATTTTTTCATACGCTCAATCGACTTTCCAGATTCCTTGAGTTTGGAAAAAGAATCAGCTATCAAAAATTCTGCCCAGTCATTTAATGGATGATTGGGATACAGTTTTCGAGCTTTATCTAAAGCCACAATCCCTTCTTCATAGTTTTCATTATTATACAAAGCCACTCCATAATTATAATATGAGTTAGGGACATGCTCTGGTGTAGGTTTAATTTCTCTATCAAATGTTTGAATAGACTGATTATAAGATTCTATAGCCTCTTTTGGCTTATCAATACTTGACTGAATTTGTGCAACTCTATAGTGAACTTCTGAACGATCTCCGAATCCTTTTTCAAGAATTTCTCTATATACTCCAATCGAAGAATCAAATTCTTTTTTACCCTCCAAAGCTTCTGCCTTTAAAAAAAGAGCCTGAGGCATATAATCGCTCCTTGGAAACTTTTTAACAAACGCCTGGGAAACTCGTTCCGCTTCCTTGAACTGCTTTTCCGTTAAATGGATCCTCCCAAGATTCAAAAAAATTCTATCGCTATATGTTTTATGAGTGTCTAATCTTTTAACCCTCTCATAATGTTTGATAGCCTCTTGGGGCATACCAATTTCTTGATAAGCTTCTCCTATAAGAAGAACTGTTTTAACGTTATTTATCTCTCCTAAAGAAAGCCCTAAGTAATCGCTATATGAGTACAAAATTGGCAAATAACCTTTTTGCCTAGAAAACTTTTCCACTAGAAAAATCAGGGATTGCTTTAAATATGTTTCAGCTGCCCGAACAAAGTTTTTTTGTGGTTTTTTTGCCAATAATAATTTAAATTGGGAAATAGCATCTAAATATCTTTGGCTTCGAAGATAAGCGATTCCTCTACTCAAAAGAACTTCGGAGGCAATACCATCGTCGGCGGCAGAATCAAAAACTTGATTATAAGTCTTAAAGGGATGAAAGTAGGGATCTAAATCAAAAACAATACTATTTATCTTGAGATTCGGATTTCGAATTCCAATATCGGCAAGTCTAATTTTTCCATACTGAGCTTCACGACCACCCGTTTTTCTCTTAGAAGATTCGTCAAAGATTGCTAATCCCGCGCGATCATTACCCTCAATAAAATAAGAATCGCCAATTCTATTCAAAACTTTAAAAGATAAAGGAGTATCCGGTAAAAGATTTATATAGTCAAAATAATGTCGACGCGCTTTTGAGAAATTCTCGTTCTTAAAATAAATTTCAGCCATATAATATTTTACTTCGGCATTCTCGTTTAGGTAGCGAGGCCAAAGATTTTCAGCATATTCATAAATCTCTAACGCTTTATCATATTCTTCTTGATCAAAGTGCCATTTAGCAATTCTAAAAATTCCACTTCTAGCGTTTTCGTCTTTTGGATATCGTTTTAAAATATTATTCAAGGCAACATAAGCCTTTTCGTATTGATTTTCTCTAAGCTGTAGCAAAGCTAATTGAGTATTATAATAATTAGAAAAAAGGCCTTTGGGATCTTTATTCAATCCCTTCTGATAAAGAGCCTTCGCTTCTAAGGTCAAATTCATCTCGTCGTACACCGAGGCCAATTGAGCAAGAGCTTGCTTTGCAAACTTTGATTCAGGGTATTCTCTCAATGCAAAGTTTAAAGCTTCAATTGTTTTTTCAAAAATTGGAATTTCTTGTCTCAATGTCATAGCATATTCCGCTTGAGCTGT
>CAWVUN010000111.1:0-6318 GCA_963932495.1 uncultured bacterium | reverse complement strand
AACTAAGGCTGACCCAAGAGACAAAAAAATACCCATACCCATCCGTAATAATTTGTTGACCATTGAGTTTCAAATAGCGTTGGTTAAGCGAATGATTAAAACGTTGGAAATCAACGAAACGTATAACCTGATTCGATTTATTCGCGGAACAGCTTTATTAAAGTCCCAGGCGAGTGTTAACGAATTGGAAGAAGTTAAAGCGATATTCAAATCGGTAGCGGATTTCAAGGTCTCATTACGCGAACGTCTTTCTGCAACAAACGTTCAAATTAAAGAGAATTCTTTGGAAAGAGGAAAGATCGATAAAGAATTGTCCGAGACTATTTTTCAGGTAGAAGCAGGGGAGATAGATAGAGCGGTAAAATTGAAAGAAGAAAAAATTCGCATTGATTTGTTATTGGATCGCATGAATTTTTATTTCAATCGATATTCAAAAGCGTTAAAGCTTTTGGAGAAGATCGAAGCTGTCGAGAAGAAGGACGTGGAACCGGATAGTTTTTCGTTAGAGATTCAATATGCTTTTGGCAGAACTGGCGTTGGCTTAGGTCAGCTCTTGTATCCCACTGGAATGGGACTGAATTCAAAAGGCGAAGTTTTTGTAATCGATCACGATAAAAACCAGATATTTATTTATTCCTCAAAAGGAATATTAAGAAAAGTTGTCGGGAGGCAAGGCAATGGGCCCGGTTCATTGGGGTCGGCTTTGACCCTCCAGTTCGACATATCAGATAATTTTTATGTTGTCGATACCCTAAACAAACGAATCCAAAAGTTTGATCCCGAAGGTAACTTTTTATTGTCGTTTGGAGATCACGGACCCGAAGAAAATCGATTGTGCGAAGTTTACTCGATGTCACTTGCCGAGAGTGGAAACGCTTGGGTCGCTGACCATGCTCATAAAAGAATAGCCGTATTTGATGCGCAAGGAAATAGGCTTAAAGCGATAGTGCCTAAAGCGGGACACGATACATGGAATGAACCGATAGCCGTTTGTTGTATTGAAGGTGGAGATTATTTTGTAGCAGATAAGTCAGAAGCTATTTTGCGAAGGTGCAATGCTCAAGGTGATACCGTAGCGGTTTTGGGTGAAACTGGAATGGACATAGGATTGTTATATTATTTGCATTACAACAGCCGCTTTGGGTTGTTTGCTTCAGATTATTTGAATAAGAGAATTTTCTTATTAGACGAAGCCTTAAAACCTGTATACGTATATGATCGCCCCGGGAAAAGATTAGGTGAGTCTGGAAAAATAACCGCCGTTTCTACTTTTGGCGATCTACTTTTCGCCGTCGACAGCGACCACCACCGTATCCAAGTTTTTAATATTAAATAAAAGACAACTATTAAGGCTTTATCAAAGAAGCAATTTCAGTTCTTCCCAATTGCTTGGCGAGGTCGTAAGGAGTGAGACCTTCACTGTTCTTGACTTTGGGATTGGCTCCGTTTTTTAGGAGCAGTTTGATCAGGTCTCGATTGTTAGCTTGAACGGCGATGTGTAAAGGTGTTTGGCCAGTTTTGTCTTGAGCGTTTGGGTTGGAGTCTTTTTTTAGCAGCAACTGTGCAATCAAAAGGTTGTTTCCCACCCAATGGAGCGTGGTCTTCCCATTTTTATCTTTCATATTGACGTCGGCACCGAGCTTGATAAATAGTTTCGACTGCTCAAAGTTACCCGACCTTACAGCAACGATTAATGGCGTTTCCCCTTCGTTGTCCTTGGCGCTGATCATGGCTCCTGAGTTGAGCAACAGTTTCGCCACTTCCGTGCTTTTGGATGCGTAGTGGAAGGGGACTCTCCCTTTTTTATCCCTAAAGTTTACTGAAGCTCCTAAAGAAATATACCGTGTGAGTTGCTCCATATCGCCGTTTTGAGCTGCTAGGTGTAGTTGTGTCTGTCCCGCTGGGTTCGTTGCGTCTAATTGTGCTCCTGCCGCTATGAGGGCTTTAGCGACCGCTTTATCGCTTTGGATGATGGTGAGGTCTAAAGGAGTCTTGCCGCGATTATCTTGAACATTAAGGTTTGCTTGATGCTGGAGCAAAATATCCGTCATCGGTTTGGTGTCTTTAACGGCTGTTATATGGAGAGCGGTCGTTCCTTTTTTCGTCTGAATGTTTGCATCGGCTTTATGCTCAAGAAGCCATTGCGCTATATCCTGATGGTTTTGCCGAACAGCAATGTGCAATGGAGTTTTTCCTGAGAGATCCTGAGAGTTTACATCGCTCCCATTTGCGACGAATACTTCTGCAATTTGGGTACGGTTGTTTCTTGCTGCAATATGCAAGGGAGCTAATCCTTCGGAATTTTTTGTTCGAACATTGGCTTCTTTGTTTAGCAATAGTTCGACTATTTTTTTGTTGTCTTGGCGAGCGGCCCAATGCAATGGCGAATCCCCTCGAACGTTTTGGATATTTACATCGGCTCCCGCTTCCAAAAGCACTAGAGAGATATCCATGAAATTTCTAGCGACTGCCCAGTGTAGTGGCGTCGACCCATTGTTGCCTTGGAGGTTTGGATTGGCTTCGTGTTTAATCAACCATTGAACAGCTTCCAGTTTATTGATTTGGACTGTCGCAAAAAGCGGGGAAAACCCGTGTCTGTTGCGGGAATGAATTTTGGAGACCTTTGTTTCTAAAAAAGCCATGATGGGAATACTGCCTCTTTGTGCAGCCCAATAGAATGGTGAGTTACCATTCAAGTCTTTTACATTTACATTTGTGCCTTTGGCAACAAGGAATTTGACTGTGTCTAAATGATTGCCGCTAACGGCCCACTGGAGAAGCGTTCGTCCGTAAGTCTTGTCTCTAGAGTCGGCACTCCCATTTTTGTGAATCAGTTTTTTGAGTTCTGGCAAATTACCAGCCTCCGCCAATTCAAAAATAGTGAGAGGTTTTTTCACTGGGACATTTTTAGCACCGATTAGAAAGAACGCTGTAAGGCAAATAACGCCGAAGCGAATGAGTTGAGTCATAGAGAGTGTTTTATAGAATTTATTTGTTATCTCACAAATAAGTTTGATGCCCAAAAAAATATCTTGCTAAGTCTTTTAAAATAGCATTTTACAAAGAGAATAAGTCGGTTTAGATAATTTAAAAATCACAACTTTATTTTTGGCACTTGATTCCGTGACTCGATGTTGAGAACTTCAGAATAAATTGAAAATCAATTGGTTACGGATTGCTCAAATAGTAGCCAACTTTGCTAAATACCAATTAAACATTAACTTAGAAACTTAATGACCATGTTTTCCACAGTTTATTAACATAACCTGTGGAGAAGATTTTCAAACAATGCCTAATGGGCTTAAATATAAGCATTTCTGGCCCTAACCAAGTTCTAATCATCTAACGAAAATCTACTTATAAGAATTTTGGAAACCTGATCTCTCATATTGAGAAATTTTTGATACTAAGTAGTAAGAAGCGTTAAATACCTATCAGGCAAAAGGAGTATTTTATTAGATTCCATTTGATTTACAAGCTTGGAACTAAACTAAATTAGGGGAACCTCAAAAATGAATCATGCGAGTGGAGTTTGATAAGTGATATTAATCTTGAAAGGGATTTTTAATAAGCAAGCCCATAGCAAAACAATCGAATTTCATTAAAATTCGTATTATAGTGAAGTCGCTGGATTGCTCGACTAAATAACCTTTCAAGAGGTATAATTTTTTGAAGACGTTTTCATCTAGTTTGTTGTTTGGATTGTTGATAGCTTTATTTGGATTATTTCCAGGTGTTCAACCTGTTTACGGAGAACGCGAGATTTATATAGCACCTCCTTACACCCCTCCACCGCCACGTAAATCGACAGTGTATTTAGTCGATCACGACGACGGAACTTTGTCTACGCCTAAATACGAACGAATGTGGGTCAAAAAAGATAGTTATGCCGATTTAGGGCGTTGCCTGAATTTGTATGAAGCTATCGAATATGTTGAAAATCTCATTACAGCCGGTTACGACGATTGGAGATTGCCCGGTTTGGGAGAGTTGGCAATAATATATGACAATACGAAGGAAAACGTCATGGGCTGGGACCACAGACCAGAAGTTCCTTTGGCGTTAGACGAACGTTTTGCCGATGGCGCCGCTTATTGGTATTGGAGTTTGGATTACGAAGAGACCAAACTTAACGGATGCTGTGCGCGGACATTCTATTTTGTTAATGGTATGCCACATGTAAGAAGATTTACTGCTTGCGCTAATGGTGGAGTCCGAGCTGTCCGTAATACTAAGTAAGGTGTTTTTTGACAAGTGAGAGTTACTTTAATCTTTTTCTTATATTCATCTCAAAGGTATTTTAGCCCGTTTGCTAAAACGGATCAAGAGAAATTAAGCATGAAAGTTCTTTTAATATATCCGCCCGATGGAGGTATTCCATCAGCCCCATATGCAAGCTTGCCTACTTTGGCACCTTGTTTGAAAGAAGCGGGGCATGAAGTAGTTCTTCGCGACGTCAATTTGGAAGTGTTTTACGAATTGATGAACAAGGAAACTCTGCTCAGATATTACAGTGAAAAGGATGCGAGGCGTATCGATTTAGAAAAAAAGCTAGCTCTTGGTCCGGAAGAAGCAGAAGAACTGAATGATGCTCATTGGTCGCTTTGCGTTCCGCCAAGCGCATTAGGAAGAGTCGCTGAAGATATCGACGTGATGCGAAATTCCAGCGATTTTTACGATCCGGATAAATTCAATCGCGCTCTAGACAACTGATTTGACGGCGTTCGTTTTTATTTTGGACTTAACCCTTTGCCATATGGGGTGGATCCGAACCTTGTCAATAATTTATTCACCGCTTTAAAGCGCGATTGGATCGACCCCATTGGAGATTTATACGATCGATTTCTAGTCGCCGATATATTGAAAGAAAAACCCGACTTGATTGGGCTCAGCATTCCTTTCATGATTTCTTATTATCAAGCGATGAAGTTGATCCAGCATATTCGTAAACAAGCCCCAGATATTCGCATTGTGATTGGCGGGGTGACGATTTTTAATTGTTTGGACCCCATGGCCACCGGCGCTCGGTTATATGATTTATTCGACTACGCGATTGTTGGCGAAGGCGATAAATCTATTGGGGAGTTGGCGACTGCTTTAGAAAATGGGGATAACTTGCAAACAGTTTCAAATTTGTATTATCGCGACTCCAATGGAGAGATGATAAATACAACAGCTCGGCAAGTTGACGATTTAAACGCTTTACCCGCTCCAGAATTTACTGGCATGCCGATGGACCAGTACCTCACTCCTCGGGTGACTGCAAGCTTCCAAACATCGCGTGGTTGTTACTATGGCAAGTGCAGTTTTTGTTCGTTGTCGTATCGCGATAATTTCCGAATGCGAACCCCGGGAAATGTTTTGGAAGACATGATAAAAATAAACGAAACCACCTGCGTTAAATTGTTTTTACTATGGGATTCGCTTTCGCCTCCAAAAACGTTGAAGTATTTAGCGAAAGAAATTAAAGCGCGTGGCTTAGACTTTTATTGGTTTGCGGAAAAAAAGTTTGAAAAGGTATTTCTAAAACCAGAGTTCACTCAAACTTTGCGGGAAGGCGGTTGTCGGTTTTTGCAGTTTGGATTTGAATCGTCCACCCAACGTATTTTGGATTTGACGGCAAAAGGAAATCATATCGACGAAGTTGATGGCATGTTGAACAATTTGAAAGCTTCCGGAATAGAAGCCAGTGTTTTTTGGTTTGTTGGTTTTCCGACTGAAACGGAAGAGGAAGCCTACAAAACTTACGATTTTATTCAAGACCGTAGAGACCGCATTGCGCTGTCTTCATACACAGGAACCTACGATTTACTTCCCGGTCAGCCTATATTTCATGAACCGGATCGTTATGGTATCGACATATCACGTCGCGAAGATGGGTTTTACGACTAACACTATAAAGATGGAACAGCTCCTTATGATCGAACAGAGTTGAACGAAGCGTTTCTTTCACGCGGCGATGCCGAAATGATCATTTACGGAGCGTATTTGCCATATGCATTAAACAACCCCGATGGTCTGGGGGGAATAACTGGATCAAAACGCACGGGTCCGTTGCTTCGTAATATTGTAAATAAAGACGAAGTTTGGGCTCAACAGACAACCGAGACACATACATTAGCCGTTGCTAGAGATCCGATAAAATTTTTTTCAGCTTCTCCCACCCCTCCAATATTGACCTATCATTCCACTACAGGGTTTTATTTTCGACTTTTAGGAAAAGAAATGAAAGTTTTGGAAGCCGCAGAAGAACCTATTTCTATTCGGGAATTGCAAAGGAAGTTTGATCTCGATGAAAATGAGCTTGATAACATTCTT
>CAWVUN010000110.1:0-6327 GCA_963932495.1 uncultured bacterium | reverse complement strand
CTGATACAGATAGTCTCATTTGGAAGGATGTAAAATCTAAAAATATTGTATTGCGGCCATTATCGGCAAGACGTGACTCGGTAGAAACGATTAACTTTTCTTCTATAAATAATGGAGAACAAATGGCAGTTCGTTTGAGATGGAAGGACCCGACTCCAGACGAAGATTTATCTTTGGGAGATCAATATCTGGATCAGGCTGCAATGCAGTTTGCTCTTGGTCAAGTAACTTTACACACACATGGACATAACGAACCCTTTTGGGGGATGGGCAATAGAGGAAAACCGGTTAATATTTGGCATTGGCGCTCTGGTTTAGAAAAGGCTTTAGAAAAAGCTGAAGACGAAGAATATCATGGCGATGTAGATATGGATGCCTTGGTTTTTGGCGGCCAATTTTCCAGTCCTGCCGCCGCATTAAACCGACCTAGAGAAACTGCTGTCATGGAGTTAAATGCTGAAGGGTTTGGTACTGTCACTCCACAGCCTGCAGATAACCAACATGTTACGGGTTCTGGAAATTGGAAAGATGGTGAGTGGACGGTAGTTTTTTTAAGGGACATGAGACCTATTGGTAAGTGGGATGTTAACTTAACCAGGAAAGAGTCAATATTAGTGGCTTTTGCCGTTTGGGACGGATTGAAAGAAGATAGAAATGGCCGGAAAGTAGTGAGTGTTTGGCAACGTTTGAACATATTGGCTGAATAAGTGTTGGTTATATTAATTGGCAAATTACTGGCCAAAAGCCAACCTCTCTTATGGAGTTTGGTTTTTGGCCTTTTTTGTTTTGGTAGCTTTTATGGTGTCCAAGGAGTTTCTGCGAAAGAACTTAAAGGATTAGAAGAAGTTGCCAGGTTGTTACAGTTTCACCAACCGATTGTGACGAATCGTTTTCCTAAGGATGTTTTAGAAAAAAAAATTTCTTTATTTTTAGATTCGCAACCAGTTTTATTTTCGATTCCAGGTTTCCATTCATTTGGTTGCGGAAAATGCCATAAGCCTGAAAATTTAATCGATCATTCAGTCAAAAGAATGAAGGCAACGATTCTTAGGATGAACAGACTTTTACCCAATATTGGTAAAATTCCTTTGCGCCAATATATTCTTCAAACTTATGCGAGCCCTTTGCTCCAAGTAAGTCAGTTTGCTCATGCTACCTTTGACACAATTAGGTTATTCCCAAGAACGATTATTGTTGATTCTGCAATATACGATCAAGAGACTCAGTTCCATGAGATTCTCCATTTAACCCAACCATTTGTAGGGCACCCTAACGAAATGGAAGCTTATGGAGTAAACATCCGTTCTGACCCACGTTTTTTATTTATTAATTTTCCTTATTTTGAAAATGTTATTCGAGGTTTTTTTGAGCCTACTTTCGGTGAAATGCTAAAGCGTTTTTATGGACGGGAATTTAGAAGTATAAAAGGAATTCCAGAGCAGGTTCTCCAGTTTAGTGAACCGTTTGAACCTAAATCATTGGAATCGACAGCAAATGGAATTAAAAAGATGGAGCCTGCTTTGAAAATGTCTTCTAAGATTATTCGTCATTTCCCTTTAGAGTCCGCATATTTAAGTGAGCAAACCGGAGTGAGGTCGTTAATACTTGATTTAGCTGCCGTTCAAACTTTTGAGTTACCAAAGTTAGAGAACGCAGGAGAAATGAAAAATATTGCGTTTAATTTGTTAAAACAACAATTTGATAAAATCGATAATACTAGTTTAGGTTATGTGATAGATAGGAAAAGTGAAGCATTAATGACTTTAAAGGATCAAAATAAAGTTCACGACGGGGCAGAAAGGCTCGCCTTATATTTCCATTTTCTAAAACGCCGGTTTGTTACTAAAAATGGGAAGATAGATTTGACCCCTATGAATAAAGATGATTTTCGAAGCTATGTTGAAAGAAAATTAAAAAATATTTCGAAAATGTTGGAAGGGGAGGAAATTACAAATATAGAAAAAGAGGGAGGGATGAAGGTCATTGCTTACATAAAAAAAGAACTCCAAGCGCGAAAAGGTAACACTTGGAGTTCAATAATAAACTTCTAGAAACTATAGTTAATTAAATATCGACCGCAGATGTAATCATAGCAGGGCCTTTAACATGATCGGCTAAAGTTTCATTTTGTACTTTTTCTTGTAACTTAATTAAAGCGTCTATTACCATTTCTGGCCGTGGTGGGCATCCGGGGATATAAACATCGACCGGAATCAAGGTGTCTATTCCCATAACGGTGGAATAGTTATCGTAAAACCCTCCAGAAACGGTGCATACACCATAAGCGACTACCCATTTAGGCTCTGTCATTTGGTTGTAAACTTTAGTCAAAATGGGAGCTTGTTTATGACTAATGGTTCCAACGACCATTAATAGATCTGCTTGTCGAGGAGAGAACCTGGGGAAAGCAGCTCCAAAACGATCTAAGTCATAACGAGGCCCAGCGACGGACATAAACTCCATTCCGCAGCAAGCTGTAATAAATGGATAAATAAAGAATGAATATTTTCTAGCCCAGTTAATGGCTTGGGTCATCTGAGTGACGATGACATTGTTGCCTAAGCTCATTTCTAGGTCGGACCGTGCGCCAGCCATGAAAAAACTCCTTTTAAAATAGTGACTCTAATACGATTTTGGTATATCATCATAAAAGATTTCCGAAAAAATTGAAACAATAACTTAAGCTAGTTTATAAATTATTAGCTTTTTCGTAACATATTTAGTTTAACGCCGTTAAAGCCCGTAAATCTATAGAGAAAATTTATTTGATCTCTATGTAAGTTTAGAATCTTTGGGAGAACTCATTTTATGACATATTTTTCCGCCGAACAACCGCGGTTCATGTCACAGTCAGAAGCCGAAAAGTTGTTTCAGACTCAATTAAGTAAAGATGGTAAAACTTTGGATCTAACCGCGATGCATTTGGAAGAGATGGGAGCCAAAGATGTAGCAAATAGCGAGATGCTTGCAGAAATTAATAGTCTGGAGTTTGGGAATAATATATGCGGCCCGAAGGGCGTTAAGCATCTTGCGAAATCAAAATACCTTACAAACCTGACTTCTCTTAACTTATTTTATAATCGAATATTGAACGAAGGTTGCAAATCTTTGGCAGTGTCAGATAATCTTCTTTCCTTAAAAAATCTGAATCTATCTGATAATGAGATTGCTGATGAAGGTGCTGTTATGCTGGCAAAGTTTTTGCCTCTATTCACCAACTTGGTAAGGTTGGATATGAGATATAATAGACTCACAGATGATGGCAAAGAAGCTATGCTCGAAGCTCAAAAAGTAATGGGTTTGAAGCATCTACTGCTTGATAAAGATGAAGGCTATGGTATCGAAGAAAAAGGAAGCCGTACACGTGGTGGTTATTGATTAGGGCTTTCTTTTAAAGAGGCAAGGTTTGGGTTTTCAAATATTGTAGCGATATCTCCAAACCAGATACCGGCAAGCTTCAGCGTTTCAGGTAATTGTTGCCCATTGTACACAGCTGTCCACATTGAGCTTCCCATTTCTTGGACGTTTTGAATTGCCTGGTCCAGATTCCCTTGGTTAAAACAAGAAATTAAATTCAGCCCAATTGGGATCCATTTTTTATTTAAATCTGCGCATTGGCGAAAAAAAGCTAACTCTTTTAGCAAATGGTCGAACTGAGCTTCAGATGATGGAATTTTTAAATTAGGGAAAAAATTTTTTAGTTTTTGTTCAGCGATTTTCCTTTTCTTTCTATTAAAAATATTTGCAATTAAGTTATCTTTTGCCTGTTTTAAAAAAAGCACAGTTTCCCAAGCTTCTTCAATAAATTCTGTTTTAATATCTTTTGCCAATAGAATTTTTTCAAATTCTTTTTGGGATATATTTTGTATCTTCAATAAGTCGCGGTTTAATTCTCTTAAAGTCGCGTTTAAATTGGATACAGATATAGGGTCGTTAGTTTTTCGGGATTCGTTAAGGGAGGTTCGTTCTACGTCTCCACTTTTAGTAGGAACCTCTATCACATTTATTTCGTTGATTTGCAAAAGTTCGCCAAATGCTTTTGACGATAGGAATAAATTGATTTCGAACTCATTTTTTAGATAAATGGTGGATTTTCGACATTTTTCTAGTTCTCGCAAAGTTTCTATGAGAAGTTCAAGGTTTTCGTCGGTGATTTCGAAATGGCTTAAATCAATATTAGGAGCGATTAACTTTTGTAAGTGCCTTAAAGGGAATTTCATTTTAGAAGTATACGGTTAAATAAGTCTAATAAATTGATTAATTCTTTAAAGATACAGATTATTGATTAATCAAGGTTGATTTTTATGAAAAACTTGATAACATTCGTCCAAAATAAACCAAAGCCGCTTCCAAGGCAATCTTCTTAAAGGTTTATAAATCCTACCTGAATATAGTGCGAGGGTGGCGGAACTGGTAGACGCACAGGACTTAAAATCCTGCGATGGTAACATCGTGCGGGTTCGATTCCCGCCCTTCGCACCACTTATTTTCTTAATAGTTTGTCTTTTCTTTCTTAAGGAAACCTCTAAAAACTGTTTTTGGCTACGAGCAGACCTTATGAAATAAGGACTTGCGAGTTGCCGCAAGTAAAAATATTGAATTATTAAAGATACCCTTAATATTAAATTCTTACACTTGAGGCTTCGTATTTTTAATGGTAGAACGAAGTGATGTTATATATAAAGAAAATAGATATTCTGTTTTCTTTTTTATCATAGAAAAGTTAATTTATTTAAATAGCATTCCTCCCAGCGGACGCTTTTTTACAGTTTTACAAGGTTATCTAATTCGCTTCAATTTTTAAGGAAGGTTACGGTAAATGGAGATCGAAAAGATGGTGTTGGGTTCAAAGATCCTTATTGTTGACGACGAACGAACCCATCTAGTTCTTGTTGAAAGGGCTTTCAAGTGTATGGATCAATTAAAAGAAATAGATAATATAAAAGGCTTTAGGGATGGAGCTTCCCTATATTAGTTATGACGGCTAGAACAGCCCCTGAGGCTTGTTTCCTTTCTTATAATAGGGGCAGACTTTCTTGAAATGCCTATTAGTGTTCCCGTTGTTTTATCTCATATTAGAAGTTTATTGGAATCTTCTTATCGAGAAGGAGCTGTAGAGGCATTAAATAGAGAAAATAAAAGATTAAAGAAGAAAATAGAAATCCTAAGAGAAGAAAACTTAAGTTTAAAGGCAAAGTTAGGCTGAAGTTAAAAGAATAAACTTAAAAAAAGGCGAATCGATTGTTGAAGAAGGAAAATCATCTGGTTCCGCGTTTATTATAGAGTCTGGCCGCATGGAAGTGACCAAAACGTGCACTAATTGCGAAAAGAGAGTTTATGAGCCATTGTCGAAGAAAAAGCTTTCATTGGTGAAATGGCACTTATCGATGGATTACCTCATTCTACAATTGTGACAGCTTTAGAAAATTGGACTGGCAGCGAGTTTACTCTTGAAATGTTTAATTCTCTTGCTAAGAGAAATCCGCGCGCGCTCATTCCATTTTTGCGCATTCTAGCATCCGGCCTTCGTTCTAATTTAAAGCTTATAGAAGAAGATTATTAAAAGGTTTTTAGGAGTTCTATATTCAAATATGATAGAAAGATTTTTTAGGTGGGTTTGAGGAGTAAGAACAAATAAAAAAAGGCAAGGCGTTAAACGCCTTGCCTTTTCTTTTAAAAATAAAAAAAATTATTTCATTAAATCTGAGCGAATATATTTAACTACATCCCAGATATCTTTATCTTTCAAAGTCTTTTTATGAGCAACCATACCCGTTCCAGGCGAACCATTCTTGATGATATGAAACATTTGACCTGCAGAAACTTTCTTCATGGTTGCTGCACAAGTGAAGTTTCTAGGAGCTGGTTTCAAAGCTTTACCTAATTTTCCACCGCCATCACCTTTAGCACCATGACACATTTTACACGCCATTGGTTTTGCTTTTTTAGTATAAAGGGCTTTACCATGAGCTGCATCAGCCTTTGCAGTTTTATCCTTTTTAGCTACGCTAGCTGGAGCCGATTTAGTTTTTCGCGGCTGAGGACATTTTGCAGCAGCAAAAGCTGAACCGACCAAAGATAAGCTGAAGAGAACAGCTACCAAAGAAATTAAGGATTTTTTCATTTAAAATTTCTCCATATAAATTAATGATCTAACTACCAAAACCAACCTTTATTAAGCGATTTATAACTTTAAAAACCGCTTTTTAACCATAAGATGGGAATATTTTAACAAAGTGGTAAAGCTCACGCATTTAAAAATTTGAAAGGTGAATTATAGTTTATATACCTCCTCTGTCAATAAAAAAAAAAATTATTGGGGTACTA
>CAWVUN010000109.1:0-6337 GCA_963932495.1 uncultured bacterium | reverse complement strand
AATAGTAAATGTAACAAATAATCTAATAGATTTCATTATTTGTTACAAAAGTTTAAAATCTACTCTAAGCCTAACTTTATTTCATGATGAAAACCCCTGATAAAATTTTTAAGAATTTTTATAAATTAGCTGTACTTTTGGTAATTGCAGCATCACAAAATATACTTTCGAAAATTCCTAATGAATAAAAATAATTGGGTTTGCTCTAGGCATATTATCTTCGCTAAAAACTTTATGGTCAAAAAAACTCAACAACCATTCCAGTTTATAAGACAAATCGTTTTTCTAATATTTCTAAGCGGTATAATTATTCTCCAAAGTGCTTGTGACCTCCACCTACCACCTCCAGCACCAGATCTATTCCACAAATACAACGTAATAAAAATCGGGTCGGGCCCAGCTTATTTGCTTTCAGCCGATTTCAATAAGGACGGATTCCCAGATATTTTAAGCGCAAATGGGAACGATCATTCCGCGACGGTTCTTATGGGTAAAGGAGATGGGACCTTTCTTACAGCTAAAAGGTTAAAGGTATTTCCAGAACCTTCTTATGCAGCAACTGGAGATTTAAACGAGGATGGTTATCCAGATATAGTTCTTAATAGCAAAGGATCGAATAGCTTATCGATTCTATTAGGATATGGGAATGGTAATTTTCAACCTGTTAAGAGGCTGAAAACCGGAAGAGTGCCATTAGCCGTAATAATCGACGACTTTAACAACGATTCCCACCTTGATCTTGGAGTGACCTTGACCTTCAATAAGCTTGAAATATATATGGGAACAGGTAAAGCTAAATTCATAAAAAAAGAAACCTACTCTACAGGCTCCAGAGCACTTTCTACAGTTTCATTAGACTTTAATGGGGATAATTTTAAAGATATCGCAATAGCTTCAAACAGCTCTAGCGAAAGTTCATTGAGAATCCTACAGGGCCAAGGTAACGGCTTATTTTCCTTATTAGAAAAGTTTGCTCAGGGGAAATCTCTTTCTATATTAGCGAAAGATGATATGGATGGGAATGGGAGTGAGGATATCGTAGGAGCTTCAGCTCAAGGAGATAATATGTATATGCTTTACTCAACAGGAAATGGGAAGTTCCTCAATCCAATTGTTTTTTCAGCTGGTGGTGGTCCCGCAGCTATAACAACAGGTAATTTCGATAGAGACAACCTTAAAGACATAGCTGTCGCGAACTCACGAAGCAGTTCTTTTTCGGTAATATTTAGGACGCCTCAAGGTGGTCTCAGACATCCATCACGAGATTACATCGTCGACGGAGGAACTCCACTAGCTATTACCAGCGCAGATTTTAACATGGATGGGAAAACGGATATAGCCGTTGCCAGTGCTGCAATCGATACAGTAGAAATTTATTTAGGCAGAAAGTATCTTCCAGAAATAACTCCATCTAAAACAAAAAAATAACACCGCTTCACTCAATATAAGGAAGAGTTTCCTCAAGTTTTCTCCATTTATTGAAATAAAACTTAATATTCCCATCTTTAGTAGGATATATTTTTCGATATGTTTCTTGGCCATTTTTCTGACGATCCACAATGACAATCTTTTTATCTAACAGCCGAGTGGATTTTTTCACAAACAAAAAAGTATAAGGCTGATCCTGAGCGATGATTCGATGCAAATCATGAGTTAACTTTAACTGCTGATTCTTATCGTATTCCCTCCGGATTCGAACTATCAAACGATCCACTTCAGGATTCTCATACCCTACAAAATTTAATTCCCTTGGGTTAGTTTGGCTAGAATGCCAAAGTTGATATAAGTCAGGATCGACCCCCATACTCCATCCAAGAACCAGGGCGTCAAATTTTCCTGGATTCACAAAATCTTTTAAAAAAACAGCCCATTCAAAAAGCTGAGTGTTACATTTAACCCCAATTTTTTTCCAATTATTCTGAGCAATAGTTAAAATATTTTTTCGAACGGAATTCCCATTATTTGTGATCAAATTAAATTCAAATAAATGCCCATTTTTTTCTAAATAACCGTCTTTATTTTTCTTCCATCCTAAACTTGCAAATATTTTCAAAGCCTTTTCTGGGTTGTAAGGAAGAGGTTTAATTGACGGGTCATACCAATCTGTATTCTTTGCGAACGGCCCTGTCACTCTTTCCCCTTCCCCGTACAGCACGTATTTGATTATTTCATCAACGTTAATTGCCATTCCTAAAGCTGACCTAATTTCTGAAGACTGAAAAAGGGGGTTTCGTAAATTATAACCAATATAAGAATATGAACTACCTACGCTAGAAATCGAATGGAATTTACTTTGCTTTTGAAACCTAGATACCTGGTGAGGTTCAGCCGAATAATTATCAACTGCTGCCGCATAAAACTCCATTTCTTGAGTTAACGTGTCAGGAATAATCCGCATAACAAATTCACTGTATTCAGGAGCCTCTTCCCAATAGTTAACATTTCTCTTAAGGCGTATCAGTTCATCTCCCCTCCATTCATTAAAAACAAAAGGCCCCGTACCAACCGGTTTTCGGTTATAAGAGCTATCTCGCATTGATAGGGTTTTAATTTGATCCGCTCCCATCTTTTTCTGAATAGCCTCTGATTCAATAGCTTGTTTGTTTAAAAGATTTTCAGGCAAAATTCCCATCGTCCAAGAATTGATCGCCGAAGAAAACAAACGTTTATAGACAAACTTAATTTTAAAATCTTCTAAAATCAAGGCGGATTTAATAGGCTCATAATCTGATCGCCTAGGAGACGTATTTTTAAAATCCATTATCGATTGATAAGTAAACAGAACATCTTTAGCGTCAAAATCTGACCCATCGTGAAATTTTATTCCCTCTTTCAGGTTAAAAACGATAATAGGATTATGCTCGGCTACTTGAAGAATACTTTGTAGGTTTTCCTTAGAAAAATGCTTTCGATTCTTCTGTTCAAATCTTATAAATTTTTCATAAGGAAAATCCGTTTGATAGGTTTCGCCTATCGTCCCAAAAATTGTCTTAAAAAAATCTTGATCCACTTTTTTTAAAGTAAACTTAAGTCTATATGGAATAGTTAGTGAATAAGGCACTTTCGAACTAGAAGAAGATTTATCTTCTGGTTTAATCGCGATTTCACCGGAGCTTATCTCGCTTTTGAGAATTTCAATTTTTTCAATATTTTTAAACCATGAAGTATTTCCCTGTAACTTATCCAAAATATACGTTTTCCAAACATTTCCACTATTCATTTTTATTCCGTTAAATTCAAAATCAAAATCCAAAGCCAAAAAAGCTTCTTCATATTCAATCCAATTTTTTGCCAACCTAGGCCTGTAGTTTAATTTATCGTCCAAATCAATTAATCCATCAAAGATTAAATCATTTATTGAGCTACTGGCACTATCTGCGCTCAAAATAGGGTTTAAAATTTCAGCATCACCAATAGAGCTTTGAATGAACTGCAATAACCTATTTGGGTTTGTTTGAGACTGCCTATCATAGGTTGGAGCCCAGTATAGGGACTGTAGCAAAAAAACTATAATTCCTACTGGAGTTAGGATTAAAAAACGCTTTGTAATCATATAAATTATTTCTTAAAAATTTTTCTGGATAATTCTTCGATTTCCTATATTATTAATAGCAAGAAAGTTTTTACTGGGTTCTCACTTGCTTTGAAAAAATTTTCTTGACTTAAATATTGATTGTACGTTATAGGTTTGATATCTGGGGTGATATTTCCCCCATTGTTTTATTAGTAGCGAGCGATATGATTACCTTCCTCGCCCGTTTCTATCTTAATTGAGAAAACAACCTGTTGATTTTGACAGATTTTTGATTGATTTTTATATTCTCTTTTAGGGAAAAAGTTTCCCAAGATAGGAATTATTTTAAACCTTTCGTTATGAGGTAAATCTCTTATGGCGACACTCATCACTGATGAATGTATTAACTGTGGCGTTTGCGAGCCAGAATGTCCAAACACCGCTATCTCCGAAGGTGAAGATTACTACGTAATTGAAACCGATCTTTGTACCGAATGTGTTGGATTTCATGGCGAAGAAGCTTGCCAAGAAGTCTGTCCAGTCGATTGTTGTATTCCAGACGAAGATAATAAGGAAACAGAAGATGAGTTGTTAGAAAAAGCTCAAAAAATTCACCCTGACGATACCTTCCCAGCGGTGGATGATTTGACTAACGAAACTTCTCTCTTTCGAAATCCTGATAGGAAGAACGCAAGTCTTTAGTACCGGTAACCCGAACTAAAAAATTTAGTTCGGGTTTTCCTCCCTTTAGAAATTTTTATCCGGCCCATAAACCGCTTTAGGGCATAAAGTAAGCATCTCAAAGAATTTTATTTAACAAAGCTTGACAAATTTTCAGATTCGATTAACAATGGCATCCCATTCGAGATTAAATATTGTTGCGGGGTGGAGCAGTCTGGTAGCTCGTTGGGCTCATAACCCAAAGGTCGTAGGTTCGAATCCTGCCCCCGCTACTCTTTGATTTCCAATTTACGGCAAACCTATTTACCGAAGTTTACCCCCTGATTGTTTTCCTAAATGCTCTTTAATTAAAATCACTTTTAAAGTTTAATGAAGACGAAATATAATTTTTGTAAAGATTGAATATTATTGCGGGGTGGAGCAGTCTGGTAGCTCGTTGGGCTCATAACCCAAAGGTCGTAGGTTCGAATCCTGCCCCCGCTACTTTTTCTACTTACGAAGTTACGTCAAGCCATTTACCAAAGTTTACTTTCCACCTGCATCCAATACTATTTAATTAGAATCCCGTTTATAACTTAAAGAAGACGAAATAAAATTTTGGAAAAGTGGATGAGGATCCATGGGAGAAGACTTAAACTCTGGATGAAACTGCCCAGCTAAAAACCAGGGGTGATCCTCAATTTCAACTATTTCTACTAAATTTCCATTTGGTGATATTCCACTAACTTTTAGACCCGCGTCTTCCAAAGCTAATCGATATTTATTGTTAAACTCATATCGATGCCGATGCCTCTCATAAATCTCAGAACGCCCGTAAGCTTCATAAGCAAAAGAATTCTTTCTAAGATGGCAAGAATACTCTCCTAACCTCATAGTCCCCCCCTTATTGCCTTTTGCGTCCTGATCCGGCAATAGATCAATAATGTGATAAGGCGAATTTAAAGTAATTTCTGAGCTATGCGCATTTTTAAGTTTTACAACACTTCGCGCAAACTCTATTACTGCGCAATGCATACCTAAACAAATACCAAAAAAGGGAACCTTATTGACTCGGGCAAAATTAACGGCTTTTATTTTTCCTTCAATTCCTCTATCGCCAAACCCTCCCGGAACTAAAATTCCACTACTATTTTTAAATAAATCATATCCATTTTCATTTTTCTCTAACATCTCTGCATCTACCCAATTAAGATTAACTTTTACATTATTTCCATACCCACCATGATATAAAGCTTCAACTAAACTTTTATAAGATTCCTTAAGGTCAAGGTATTTGCCGACAATTGCAATTTCTACTTCTCCTTTAGGCTTTTCTATTCTTAAGTTAATTTCCTGCCACTTCGATAAATTTGGAACCTTATCTTTAAACCCTAGCTTTCGAAGTATGATTTTATCAAGCTCTTCTTTATGAAAAGCTAATGGAACTTGATAAATAGAGTTCACATCTTGAGCAGTAATTACTGATTGGGGGTCTACGCTACAAAACAAAGCAATTTTTCTTTTTATTTCTTTAGAGAGTTTTTGTTCAGTTCGGCAAAGTAGAATATCGGGTTGAATGCCAATTTCTCGCAACTTTTGAACGCTATGTTGAGTCGGCTTAGTTTTTAACTCACCTGCCGCTTTAATATAAGGGACTAATGTGAGGTGAATATAAATAATGTTTTTGGGATTAATATCAAACCTGAATTGCCTGACTGCTTCTAAAAAAGGCAAACTTTCGATATCTCCTACAGTTCCTCCTACTTCGCATATAACAACATCAACGTTCTCAGCAACTAAAAAAATTCGGTCTTTTATTTCGTCGGTTATATGCGGAATTACCTGAACTGTTTTCCCTAAAAAATCTCCTTTACGTTCTTTTTTAATAACATCATGGTATATCCTACCGGCAGTAACATTATTAGTTTTTCGCATTTTAGCGTGGGTAAACCGCTCGTAATGCCCCAAATCCAAATCTGTTTCAGCGCCATCGTCAGTAACGTAAACCTCTCCATGTTGCAGAGGGTTCATTGTTCCTGGGTCAACATTAATATATGGGTCTAGCTTCATTAAAGTGACTTTGAGTCCGGCACTTTCCAATAAAGCTCCAATAGAAGCCGCGGCGATCCCTTTACCGAGAGACGACAACACACCCCCCGTAAC
>CAWVUN010000108.1:0-6451 GCA_963932495.1 uncultured bacterium | reverse complement strand
ATTGGGGACTCTTATTTTTGGGATTATTGTTCTGCGTCCTGCTATCAAGAAAAAACATGACGGGGGAACTCCTAATGAAAACTCTGTTGAGTTAACGTTAATGGATTTTTTAGCTCCGACAGTTCTGGCTTGCGTTTTTGTTCTTATAGTAACGGGAGTTTATTATTTATTGGTTAATTATACGGATCAAGTGAACTTGAAAGAGGGGTATTACAATATTTTTGGTATGAAGATGATTTTTGTTGTTGCCACGCTGGGATTGACCATTTACCAAACATTTGTATTGAGATCTAGAATATCCGATTTAGATTTAAGGCCCGAAAATAAAAAAATAATTCCAGCAACTTTAAGCGGGATGTTAAATGTTGGTTATATTAGTTTGTGGACTTTGGTCACTGCCATTTTTTTTGGGGTATACCTCGCCAGATATTCAAGTTAAGGATTCAACGAATCAGTTATGCAGAAAAATGGAAAACTTGTTTTTGAAGAAATAATAAAGGAAGGCCTCGAATTTAAAAGAGAAATCTGGAATTGTGACGACCCTAGTTTTGACGTCTGGCATGAAAAAGCAAAGCAGGCAGTGGTTCAATATATTCCAATAAAGTTATCAGCTTTTAATGAAATTGCTTTTGCGTCTGATTATTTTCTTTCTAAACCAGATTACGAACGCGCTGAAATTAATGACCGAATTGCCTTGGTTGATGATTTTAACTTAGTTGAAAAACTTTTTGATTTCGCTATTGAAACTCTCGAAAAAGAGGTTCGGCGGCAACGTTTTCTTAAATTCAAAAAAAACAAATCTGAAAAATTAAATACTGATTTACCATCTCTTGCCACTGTTAAAAGATTTCCTGAGCTTTTAGAACAAGCTGAAAGTATGAGATTTTCCAATAGAGAGGTCGGAGAGATTAAAAGCGAACTAGAACGGCTTGAATTAGAATTTAGCCAGCCAGTTCCCTCTTGGGATAGAGTTAAAAGGATCGTTAAGTTTTTCCTCGACTATGATGGAGAATTTGCTCTTCTTTACTTGCCTATCATATTAGAAGAATATAAAAAAGCTAGTGTTTAGCTTTTTTTCGTGTTCAATTTTATAATTTGGACACAACAATCCTTTTATTTAACAGTAATCAAGTTTGTTTTAGGCTTAATTTATGCCCAAAGTTCTTTCGAATTTTGATTTTAGGAGATTCTCAAACCTTCGGACATGGAATTAAAAAGCTTGAAAAATACTTGGCACAAGAAATTAGAAGTATTAATGAATCAAGGGAATAAAAGAAATCGATTTGAAATAATTAGTCTTGCCGGTGAAGGTTGTAGTACCGATACACAATTATATGAGTTGTTTAAAAGAGGCTTTAAATATAAACCAGACCTAATTATTCTTGGGTTTTGTCATAACGATATTCCTGATCCAAAATTTTTCAATTGCCAAGGTAGCGACATTAGATTCTTTCCACACGCTAAAACTATTAAATGGTTTAGAGAGAATTTAATTATTTTTCAATTGGTTGAATTTAGGTTGAATCGGCTCTTGGAAAAACTTAAACGTAAGCCTAGATATACAGATTGCTTTAACAAAAGGTTTGAGTCTAGAGGTTGGGACATGGAACTAATTTATCTAGACACTATCTTAAACTCTGCCAGAATAAAAAATATTCACTTTATGGTTAGCCTTATACCGATTATCTATAAACTCGGAGAGGATTACCCTTTAAAAACCGCACATAATAAAGTAAACACATATTGTAAAAAAAGAGGAATTGAATTTTTAGATCTGTATCAAAAAGGTTTCAAAGGGTTGAACGCTGACAAGCTCATAGTGTCTAGTAAGGACAACCACTTAAACGAAAAAGGAACAGACATTGTCGCAAAAACTTTATTTTCAAGACTCAAACCACTAAAACACTACAAGTATCTTTCGAAGTTTAGTGGAGCTTTTGATTTGACTGAACTTTTAAACCAAAAAGAGCTCGTTAAAAAAACCGATCAAAACTTCAACAAACTTGAAAAAGAAAATGGTTATTTAAAATTTAATTCAGGCAACGAAACTTTGGAAGTAAAAAATAAGCAAGGAAAATTACACTTTCTGGAAACGGTTTATGAAAATAAAAAAACTACAACTTACAAAATCGTACTAAATGAAAAAGGAGCCTTTATGAAAAGTGAAATCACTTTTCATAAAGGAAATGACTCCAACATCTACTTTGTCAATAACAAAGTTAAAGCTGGGAATTATTTAATCAGCGGCGGGAAGCTAATAAATGGAAAAAGAATTAAGACAACGTATAAAACCTTTTCGCTAAAATATTCTACCGAAGGTCCATTTCAAAAACTAGAACTCGAACAAGGAAAATATTTCAGAGATCCAAAAGTTTTTGAGAACATAATTTTCAAAAACTACAAACCTAAATCTTTCGTCGAAAAAGTAAAAACAGAAAAAGACCTTTTCGACGGTTTATCTTACTTTTTCAATTACAAAAGTTACTTTCAGTCCCTTCAAGCGGAAATTTTAAACAAAAAACCATCTAAAGTTGCAATAAGTGCATTAGGGAAACTATTTTTGGTAAAAAATGATATTCCTAAATTTACAGAAATCAAAGAAAGTAACCCAAATATTACCTTTGAAGAATATAAATTTGAAGAAACTCCCAATTAGCTTTTATGAATCATACTTCTCCCAAAAAAATGCTTTTACAAAAACTCTTTCATTTTCTATAAGGTCAAAACCTCTTTAGAACTAAGCGTTTATATCTTCATTATAAGGGTTTGTCAGTCTTAATTTTTTGGCCTAGAAGGACCTGTCATTTCCTCAGGTCTTACTTTTTCGTCAAACTCTTCAGCAGTTAACAAACCTAAAGCGACGACAGCTTCTTTTAAGGTGCTGTTATCTAGGTAAGCTTTCTTAGCTACTTTGGCAGCATTATCGTACCCGATATGTGGATTGAGAGCCGTTACAAGCATTAAAGAATTTTTTAAATGATCTCCAATGACCTGCTTATTCGGTTCTATGCCTTTAGCGCAATGATCGTTAAAAGATCTACAGGAGTCGGCAATTAATCTAATCGATTGCAACAAGTTATAAATCATCACAGGTTTGAAAACATTTAACTCAAAATTACCGGAAGCTCCTCCAACATTAACTGCTGTATCGTTGCCAATAACTTGAACCGCAACCATCGTCATCGCTTCAGATTGCGTAGGATTGACTTTCCCAGGCATTATCGAGCTTCCAGGCTCGTTCGCAGGCAAGACTAATTCGCCTACGCCGCAGCGAGGGCCAGAGCCCAACCAACGGATATCGTTAGCAATTTTCATTAAGGAACAAGCAATTGTTTTCATCACTCCGCTAGCTTCCACAATAGCATCGTGAGCCGCTAGTGCTTCGAATTTATTGGGAGCCGTAACGAAGTCGCGTCCGGAAATTCTAGAAATTTCTGCGGCGACTTTCACCGGAAAGTCAGGATGTGAATTTAGCCCAGTTCCAACAGCCGTACCACCCAGCGCAATTTGCCTTAACCTTGGTAAACAACCTTGAATTCTATCTAAAGAGTTATCTAATTGAGTTTTATAACCACTAAACTCCTGCCCTAATGTCAAGGGCGTTGCATCCATTAAATGTGTTCGACCAATTTTAATGATGTCCGCAAATTTTTCAGCTTTCGTTTTAAGGGTATCGCGTAGGTTCGTCACTGCCGGAATCAGATGATCTTCAATTCTTTCTACAGCCGCAATGTGCATGGCGGTTGGAAAAGTATCGTTGGACGATTGACCCTTATTAACGTCGTCATTAGGGTGCACAGGCTCCTTGCTCCCCATCTTCCCTCCAACTATTTCAATTCCTCGGTTAGCGATCACTTCATTTGAGTTCATATTCGACTGTGTTCCGCTACCCGTCTGCCAAACACGTAAGGGAAAGTGATCATCCAATTTACCGTCAATCACTTCGTCAGCGGCCTTAGATATAAGATCTTTTTTGTTTTCTGCTAAGAGTCCTAATTCGCAATTTACGATGGCTGAAGCTTTCTTAAGAATACCCATACCTCGAATAATTTCCCGAGGCATAGTTTCAGACCCGATATCAAAGTGAATCAAAGAGCGCGCCGTTTGGGCACCGTAATAACGGTCTGCAGGAACTTGAATTTCTCCCATACTGTCCGTTTCTAGGCGGTTTTCCATGTTTCTCTCTCCTTTTTAAACTTAAAACTAAATATTAAAGCTAAAATTTATCTGCTGCTTCAGGCATATGTTCAGCTAAAAAAGCACGCAACTTCTTTAACAATCGTTGCTCGGCTTGTCGGACTGCTTCACGAGTCACGTTATGTGCATCGCCAATTTCTTGGAGCGATTGAGGATTGTCCGACAAGACCCTATTTTTAATGATCGCTTTTTCCATTGGTCTGGTAGCTTTAGAAAATTCAGCAACTTTTTCTCGAAGAAGATCGAAAAATTGAGATTTTTCGACTTCTACCTCAGGATGAGCTCCATGAGTTAAATATTGAGAAGGCGTTATTGAGTTTTCATCATTTAGAGGAGTGTCCATAGACATATCAGAGGCACCTAAGCTCGATTCAACATCTATAACATCTCTTTCCTTAACGTTAAATCGTTCTGCCAACAGTTTAGTAGTGGGAGCGTATCCTTCTCTTTCAAGTTTTTCTTTCTCTTTATTTAAATTATAGAGCAATTTTCTCCGAGAATTGGTGGTACCAACCCGGACTAGCCGCCAATTATCTAAAATATATTTCAGCATATACGCCTTAATCCACCAATTAGCGTAAACAGGCAAGCGCACCCCTCTAAAAGGATCAAAATTCTTAACGGCATGCATGAGTCCCACATTGCCTTCCTGAATCAAGTCCATTAAGTTTTCCCATTCTCTTTTAAACTTCATTGCAACTTGCACCACAACTTTTAGATTTGAGGTAATCAATCTGTATACAGCGGCGGGGTCTCCTGTTTTTTGATATTCAATCGCCAATTGACGTTCTTCATCCTCGCTGAGAGCTTGATATTGACGAACCTGATTCAGATAGGAACTAAGAGAATCTAAGGGCCCAACAGAGCGTTTGCTCCTGACTACTGGCAGCAATCGTTCAGTATCCTCAGAAGATTCGTCATCATCGTTAGAACGTACTTCCGGTTCAAGATCCGGAGCCGAATCGATATCTACCTCAAATTCTATAGATTCATCCATAAAAATTCTCTAAACACTTCTCTAATTAACATAAAAGTCATTGAATTTCTCGTATCTGGAATTTACAATAACTACCATGATCCGTTTCGTAATTTTCGTTTTACTCATTGGCCTAGTATATTACCTTGTCCGGTCTTATTTCTTGAATCCAAATGACGGTGAAGAAACCTCGGAATCAATGGATATGATCGAATGCGTTCAATGCCAAATCTATGTCCCTCAAAAAGAAGGCACATTTCAGGAAATGCTCGACAAGAAAAACGTATTTTTTTGTAGTGAGCGTTGCGCCAGACAATACCGTGAAAACCTATAAGCAAGCCTGTATTGCGATTACCTAAAGCTTGGCGAATTTACACCTTTTACTTTCTATTTCCAGCGTATTTTACCGTAGCAGGGAATTTTTTAGGTTCCATTGTATCAGGAAACCCTTTTGTAATAAATATCAATTGCGCCTAACTTAATGCCAAGAATAAAAAGAACCAAGAAAGGAAATTATGTTCAAGAAAATTTTATTTGTTTTATTTTTTTTAATATTTATTTGTCCGAATGGATGGGCTGCAGAAGATCTGAAAGGCTGTGAATCCCTAGAAAAAAAGCCTATCAAAATCGAAGCGTGGATATCTAAGAAACATAGAAAAATTCAAAAACAAGTTAAGAAAGAAATGGGAATTATTGAGGGGACAAAACTAAGAATGCGAGTTTATCCTATGAAAGATCCTCAAAATGCCATTGGAATTGGGCGTTGCGTTCCAGCTTCAATCGGTCGTCACGCAATTGAACAGTCCCTTAAATACGCTGGCGGAGTTGGAACAATGGTAGATCAAGGAATAATTTCTCCTTACTGGGTCGGAATCGGCACAATGGCCTTTGACGAGCATTCCCAAAAAATAATTACCGAAGAACAATTAAACGCGCTTAGAGACCCTGCCTTAAAAGATTACGACTTCCAAGAATTGGTAAAGCAATTTTCTAAACCTCAAAAAAGCGTAACCATGTTCGGTCAAAACTTACCCAATTCAAGAAGGGTTGACGTAACCCCTGCTTGGGAAAAAGAACGGGCTTGGGATAAAGCAAAAGGTGAAAAATAAAACCGACTATTATGTCGGTTTACCTTCCATTTCCAAAGTGGTTTTAAAACTCGTAAATAGGTTTTGGATGGGCGGGATCAATTTTTCTTTTATATCTTCTGGTACCCAGTTTATTTTTTCAATCGGCCAGTCCTGGATTTTATGAATATTCAATCCTTCTTTTCCAAAT
>CAWVUN010000107.1:0-6546 GCA_963932495.1 uncultured bacterium | reverse complement strand
GGCAACGCAAATCATTATTGTAGAAGAGCCAGCAGGTCCATTGGTTTACTTGGTGGATAATGACAACAAAATTGGTAATATCTCAAAACTTTATTCGGCGCGATTGATCTCAGGTGAAACCGGGGCTGAAAATGTCGCGGAGTTGACTAAGATCTCTGATGTTCCAAGCAGCATTGGAAGACGAGGACATATTGATCTTGATGAATCGAGTGGTAGGGTTTATGGATACTTTAATAGTTCCAAAAATTGGCTTATTACGATTTGAACAACGACTCTTGGAGTTCTGTAAGAGTGGTTCAAGGACAATATTCCAAGAAAAAAAAGAATGTTCCGCAAGCGGCATTTTCTCCAGATGGAACGTTTTACATCGTTCAGAAAGGCGACGGTCTCTTTGCAGTGAACTTGCAAACGGCTGAAGCGACTCGAGTAACTAAGAAGGTCAACGTCAACGGAGGGGATATAGTTTTTGACGGACCGGGTACCTTTATAAGGTGAACCGACCTAACGGCAAGCTGTTCAAAATCAATCTTTCAAACTTTAAGAAAACTCAAATAGGGAAAAATAAACTGAAAGGAACTACAGGATTGGCTCTATCACCTGACGGTTCTGGGTTATTCATCGGGTCTTCCGCTAAGGGTAATCAATTTAGAACGATTAATCCTTCTGTAGGTCGAAGAGGCGACCCGGTTGTGGATACTTTCCCGATGAAGTTGAATGGCAACCTATTCAAACTCAAAGCGTGAGATTTAGGATAGTAGTCGTTTAATTGTATGTAGCGGAATTACTACATAGAGAGTTGGAAAACAACCTAAAAAACTTCGTATTCCTAGCGATTATTTAATTTTGTTTAAACCATTGTACTTGTCATCAGGATAGATAGTCATTATGTGATTTTCTAAAAAAGCATTACACTGATATCGAAAAATTAAATTTTTTTACTAAGGGTTAAAAATGAAAATTCAAAATACGTTACGGATTGGTTTAATCGCCTTATTTCTAGTTACGTCTGTTTCGACGACAGTCAATGCGGGAGATAAAGTTTCACCCAATCCTCTTGCTGGGTATACCATTCATGTTTCCGCTCCACATATCATGAATGGAGAAGTGGTCGGCCCGTTCCATCATTACTGCAAGCCGATCAACGACGACATCATTCAGTGTATCTTATTTGAGTCGACAGACCCCAACGCGCGAATGACTGAAGTGGAATATATGGTTTCCAAAAAGTTGGCGCGAAAAGTAATCCCTGAGCATTCCCATAAAAAAAACTGGCACGATCATGCGGAAGAAATCGCTACAGGACGAGTTGCTATCCTTAATCCAACCGATCCGGCAGAGCAGAAAAAATTAGCCGAATATGTTGGTAAAACAGATGGAATTATTTTTCACCTCTGGCCTGAAGGTGCTCCAATTCCAGACGGTTCTGTCATGATTCCACAATCTATAGGGCATTGGGAAGCGACACACGGAAAAGTAGATAAGTAAAAACGATTTCATTTTGGGATAGCTTGCTGGTTCTGGTTCGATTTTATTTGGTTCCTTCTAGCGATAAGGACCCGGCATTTATCCTCTTATCAAAGCTTACAAAAAGTATGTAACATCCCGCCTTGCGAAACGATTTACTCTCACAAGTAAAATTAATTCCCCGTGATTTGCCACGTCTTTTAAAATAATACTTATTATAGGAAAGAACGCTCTCTTGCGGCAGGGCCGTTAATTCATCCCGCCAAATATGTTAACCTCTAATTTGCAGTGAGCGCAGAATTGTAGGCATTCTTCGTATTCTCTGTAGCAATTTTTGCTATCAGCTCATCTGTGATTGCTAAATTCAGCTCAGTTCTGCGTTTCCCCAGGACTGCTTCATAATGTTTTATTGTCTCTAAGTCAGGTGCGGTCAACTGGTCGTTGCGCGACAACTACAGCAAGCTTTGCTTCTTTAACAAAAGCACTAGTGGCTCCTGCTTTTGCTGTTGCTCCTTGAAAACTCTTGCCTTTTTATTCATTAAATTTGAGGGTACGGCTTTGCGAGAGAAGTTCATTTTCATATTGATCTCTGGCAAATGGTATTCTAAATCCTCGGGAGATGACTTCACGTTAGTATTTACACCCATTTCGGTCTCAGCGGTGTAAGAAGTTTCCCTAGGGATAATTCCATCGACTACTAAATCAGAGGTTTTATAAATTTTGGTTACGACTGGTTAGGAAGTACAACTGGCATTAAGGGTTAGGACAAGAATGCCTCACATAGTTGGAAGAACTAACATTTTCCCCTCCGCATAGTTTTGATATTGGCTAGGTTGATTGAAGTGAAACCTAGGTTTATATGCTAAATGAGTTTTTGGTATTCGATAGTGTTGTTATATTTTTTTGGTGATATGATCTCAATTTTTAGTTTTTTTGCAGTAGTTATTTCGGTTATATGAATTTATTGCGGACTCGTAAGGCGTTGTTTTTTTAGTTTATATAAGAATAATTAATTTTTGAACTCAGAAATTAAATAGTTAAATGCTGATGGGCGGTAAGTTGGATTGATGGTGGTTTTGCGATCTTGGAGGGTAAAAAATTTAGGATTTCAGGGTTTAGGATAAGGAGGTGTAGTAAAACCTTTACTTTTTTTAAGGTTTCAGTTGGGAGCAAACTAGGTTTTCCGCAAAACTCTGATCTCAAATAGCAAATAATGCAGTCGAAATTATAAATTAGAGTTAAAAGTGGTTTATATAGAATTCATCCCCAATAAACTCAATCTCGATGAGGAGATAATTATTGATTAAGCGGTTAAGCACTTTTGATGGATAAGCCAAGATTAGGATCAAGATAATTTTTAAGCGCACGTTGAATAGCAGAATGTGTCGCTCCTGTTGAGCTGGGGCAGGTACCGCAAGCTCCTTGATACTTAATTTGCACTATGTTGTTTTCAAAACTGGCAATTTCCAAACCGCCGCCATCGTTAGCTAAAGCAGGTCGAATTATTTCATCCATTAAGGATTCAATAACAGATAACTTTTCAGTTTCAGGCATATCTGGAAAATCTTCTTTATTGAAATCGTCAAGAAATGATTTCTTTTTCTCTTCTTCGAGTTCTTCGCCAGGAGGTCGTATATGAATCTCTATAGCTTCAATGACGTCATCCATAAAAAAATCCCACGCCTTTGCCGAAAACATGGTAACGGACACGGAGTTTTTATAGAGAAAGATTTCTTGGACGCCTAATTTAAATAAAGCAAGAGCGGCTGGGTTGCTACCACGATATTCGTCCTCGTCGTCTTCGCCAGTGGAGAAAGACAATGAGCCCGATACTATTACCGGACCGTCTAATATAAATTTTACCGCCGCAGGATTCGGCGTTTCTTCTCTTTGGATGATATTCAATCTCAGTACTCCCAAGTTTATTCTTTTAGCTGTAAGATGCTGTCGAACCTAAAAAGATTCATAATAAAGTTTATCACTATTAACATTAAATAAAAGCATTTAGGGGTTATCAGAAGTATTTTCACAGAATCTGTTGTATCGAGTCTATAAAGGATCGAATAAATCTCAAGTAACCACAGTGCTTGAATTGCAAACTCAGATTCATCTTCTAGTGATTATGAAGGAGCAGCAAACTTAATGAAGGTCTTCGGGTTTTAAGCCAAACTTTTCAGAAAGTTCCAAAAGTCGATTAGCCGTACTCTTGCTACGCTCTTTTTTCCCTTGAGTCTTGTATAACTGTTCGGCTTTAGCGGTGGAATAGAGGGCATTTTGCCCATCATCCAACAGTTCGTGAGCAACTCCCAAATTGAAATGAACATCGGCATGATTGGGATTGATTTTGATCGCTTTTTCGTACTCGTCTCGTGCTTCGGCGTAGCGTCCCATTTTTCTGTAAGCATTAGCAACGCCAAAACGCGCGTTGGGGTATGTGGGGTTGATGTCTAATATCTTTTGATATTCCGACATTTCCTCTTCAAAGTTCCCCTGTCTACTATAAGCGGATCCTAAATTGAAGTGAGCGTTAAGGTCGGAAGAATCGATGCGAATAGCGTCTTCGTATTCTGATATGGCTTCTTTTATTCGACCGGTACGATGATAAACCACGCCCAGATTGAAATGGGCTTTTCCGTTTAGATAATTCAGTCGAATGGCGTCTTTGTATTCCTTGACCGCTTCCTTAGCAAAACCTAAATTCCAAAATGCGACTCCGAGGCAGAGATGAGCGTCTGCGTGTCCCGGGTCAATTTTTAAACATTCTTCAAATTCTTTTATCGCTTGGCCATATTTTTTATTGGAAATGCTCGATAACCCGAGTTTATAAAATTCTTTCGCTTCTGACATTCATTCATTCTTCCAGTGAGATAGAGGGTCTTTAAGTTGACTAAATTCTTATTATAATTCATGCAAAGATACGGTTTCAAAGAAATTCTGATGAACTCTACTTTTAAAATAAGATTATTAGGGGTGGCTTATTCAGAAAGTTTTAGTTCAACGGTATTGCCGTCAGTGTCGTTGATGTAAATCGACCTACCCTGACCTTCAGCTCCGTACCGGCCTTCGAATTTTCCGACAGCAATATTTTTGCCTTTTAAGTAGTCGATCAATTCCTGTTCATCGCAAGATTGAATCTGCAAGCAAAAATGGTCAAGATTGTTTGATTCGGAAGTCGGCGCACTGCAGCCTTGTTTACCCAATTCGCCGTCAACCGCTACAATATCGATGAGGCATTCGCCTGCCCGCAATTGAGCCAGGTCCAAGTCCTCCTCTTCTCTCTCGACTTCACAATTTAGGGTGTCGCAATAAAATGCGATCATTTGTTTTGGGTTTGCCGTTCTTAAAACAATGTGGTCGATTTTTTTAATAGAAATCATTTAATCTAATTTTATTAGGAGTCGTAATAATTTGTTTGAGTTAACTTGATTTAGGGCTTTAAATTACTATATAGCTTTATGCCACTCCATATACCTGTTGAAATAATTATAGAGAAGAGCAATATTAAATCTAGGACTGAGAAATTCTTTTTTGAGCGTTCAAAGGAGATTGGCGAAAAATATCTGGAAGGGTTACCCATTGTTAGGTTTTGACGAGTTGATAAAGACATTTGTGATTCTGTTTACGATTATGGACCCGATAGGGAATATTCCTATCTATATATCTCTTTCTGCAAATAAGACTAAAGATGAACTCAAACAAATGCGGTTTAAAACTTGTTTGGCGACAGTTGGTTTGTTAATCGGTTTTTTTCTATTTGGAAAATACATCCTTATTTTCTTTGGAATTGAAATGCCGGCATTTAAGCTTATTGGCGGGATATTTTTAGTTTATATCGCGGGGACTATGTTTTCTAATAATCCATTCCCACCGAAACAAAATATGGGTCTAAATTTAGGAGACGATGGTTCTATAATGCCTTTGGCATTTCCTCTTTTAGCTGGACCGGCGGCGATTAGCTTGGTGGTTATTCAAGCGGACCAAATAGTTTTGTGGAGCGCCAAGGGAATTATTATATTAGGGATTACTTTAATCGGCTTGATCATAGGGATTATTTTTAAGGCTTCAGATTTCATCATCGGATTTTTAGGTGAAACCGGTATCAAAATCATGACTCAGTTTATGGGACTGATCTTAGGAAGTTTAGCAATCGGGATGATTGCGAAGGAATTGAAAGTTTTATTACCTGGTCTTTCTTAATAGCCGAAAAAAAAAGGAGTTCCTGAACAGAGGAAAGTCTGCAATGGATAGGAGTATTTTAGGCAAGAAATTTGTCAATAATAATCATATTTTTTAATTATAAGTTAGTGTTAATGTATATGTCACGCTTATAATAGTAAAGGATTTAAACGATGGCTTGCTGAACTATTTAATTTGTCGTGAGTTTAAATAAATATCTTAAATATATTTTGTCTACGTAAAAAATAACGATTAGTAGTTGTAAGAGAGCCTATCTTATTCCATGGACAGTAGCGATAATTTATCTGATCAGTTGTGAGAGATCCACTTTTGCGGATAAAGAAAGAGATTATGTCCAACCATTGCAAGAGGTTTTTCAAAGCGATTTAGTGTTTCCTCAAGACGGGGGGGAGTTGCAGTTTACTTTGACTCCTCGGTTTAGCGGTGGAAACAATAAGGATTCGGTACAAGTCCCATTAGAAATAGAATATGGAATCACGGATCAACTTCAAGTTGAATTTGGCGGGGATATGCTTTTAACCTACTTCCCTGAGGAAAGTAATTTTGCAAGTGGGTTTGGAGATATTAAGTTAGGGCTTATTTACAGCTTTATGAATATCTCTGATAAACTTTTTCATGTCACCCTAGGAGCTGGAGTTGATCGTCCGACTGGAGACGTAGACAAAGAATTGGGTTAAGGCTTTGTTGAATATGAGATGTTCATCACGCTGACAAAGGAGATTGCACAATGGAATTACACCCAATTTTTTGTCCAAACAGTCTTGGGATTAGTGCAACGCGTAAAATCTCCTGAAGATCCTGACGATGAAGAGCCGGAATCGCACGAACTGTTTTTGAACGAAGGGTTTTACATTCCAGTAGACCGTTGGCGGTATACGGTGGAAT
>CAWVUN010000106.1:0-6551 GCA_963932495.1 uncultured bacterium | reverse complement strand
TGATAAAATTTTTCATTTAGCTGCATATAATCATGTAGGAGATAGCTTCCGACATATTAATGAAAATATAGATACCAACGGTAAAGGAACTGCTAACTTATTAGAAAGTTGTCACGATTATAAACGATTTATTTATACCTCAACCTCTGAAGTATACGGGAAACAAGATTCAGTCCCTTTTCACGAGGACTTTTTACCTCGTCCGATATCACCCTACGCCGTTGGCAAATATACTGGGGAGTTATATTGTAAAATGAAATACGAAGTGACCGGATTGCCAATAACAGTCATAAGGCCCTTCAATACTTTTGGCCCTTACCAAAGCGAAAAAGCAGTCATTCCAGAACTTATTATGAACTGTTTAATGGGCAAAGAAATCGTTACGACCGAAGGAAAGCAAACAAGAGAATTTAACTTCGTCTCAAATATTGTTGAAGGGATGGTCATGGCATCCAACTCCAAAGAGTCAATTGGTAAAACCACCAATTTGGGAAGCAAGGAAGAAATCAGTATTAAAGATTTGACTGTCGCTATTCACGAATTATCAGAATCAAAATCTACTTTAAATATTGGGGGATTACCCTATAGACCGATCGAAATCTGGAGGATGAGTGCCGATAATCAATTAGCTTGGGAGCGATTCAAGTGGAAACCCAAAATTCCATTTAGAGACGGCTTAAAAATCACAGTCGCTTGGTATCGTCGCTATGTTGAAACATTTCGAAACCAAAAATCCGGCCTGGTAGAGTTAGGTAAAATTGAAACCTCCTAGAGATATATTTTATTTAAATAAAATATATCTCGCAAAATTGAATAAAAACTCAAAAGCCGTTTTTATGGAAACGTTTGATTTCCCCTCCAACCTTTCTTTAAATTGAATTGGGTAATCAATATATCGAACGTTAAGGCGCGTTGCCTTTATCATTATCTCTGCATCAATAAACCAATCTTTGGATTCCAAGTCTAATTTCGCATATAACTCTCTTTTAAATATTTTTGGTTTGCAGTTAATACCAAGCGTTTCTATGCGAAATATACTAGTAATAAAAGCATTATAGAGCTTCGAGATATATCGGCGTAAAAAACTCCCGGGAATACCCCGAGGAAAACCTTTTGCCAAATCAAATCGATCGCTGATTTGCAATTCCTTGTAACAGCCGAGCACTGCCTCCACGTCAATTTGCCCATCGCCATCCATATAGCCAATAAGCCTGCCTGACGAAGCTCTCAGTCCTGCAAGAATTCCATTCCCATAACCTTCATTTATTTCAACACGTAAAAGTTTGATCTGCGTGCGATTTACCGACATTTCTTTTATTATCTCGCCGGTTCGATCTGAAGACCCATTATCCACAGCAATAATTTCAAATTGAACGCTGTTAACCGATAGAATATCGGTAATCTCACCTAGAACCCTTTTAACATTGGGCTCTTCGTTATAAAACGGAATAGTAATACTTAGATCTAGCATATCTTTTATCTACTATCTCTTAGTGTAATAATAAAAGTTTTTGGCATTAATTTGACCTAACCACTAATTTATTCTTTTCTAGAATGTCAGCAAGACAAGGAGAAACAAATTCCGAGACCATCTGAGCTCCTTTAACAGTAAAATGGCAATCATCGTAAAATATTTCTTTTGACGCTTCTAGGTTATTAGCGATATCGCAAAGGGGCATTTTATTCTGTTTTGCAAAGGACCTTATATGATTATTATATAAATTTGCTAAATAAATCATCGATTCAAAATCGAGAGTAAAATTTGCAAAGGGAGGAGTCATCCAAAATAATTTTTTATAATCTGAATTTGCGCTTTCCTGGTACCCATTTGGTTGAGTCAATAAAACACATAATATTTTTTTCTCTTCGCAAGTTTCCTGAATTTTTTTTAGATAAACTTTAAACTCGTCCGAAACGTCTTCAGGTTTCCAAGAAAACTCAACTGATCGCCTAAGAGAGTCTTTTTTTCGGGTAGCCTCTGGGTTTTTAGTTTGTTTCTCAGGCTCTATATTTTTAGTTCCACGGCTGTCGTCTCTAAAAAATTTCGATTTTAACGGACCTAAAAAGAAAACATCTATACCTTGAAGTGCCTTAGCTAATAGCGATTTTCTCAAAAAATAAGGTTCCATCTTATAAATTCTCACTGAGTCAGTGATTTGTTTATTCCAATCATTGACTCCTGCAAGAATAATCGCCATATCCGGTTCGTATTGAATAAGCCTCTTCAATTTTGCAAAGTGATTTCTTACTCTTGTTCCGGAAACACCTGTATTAACAACTTCAAAGGGTTCACTAAATTCCTTTGATAGCGACTCCTGGAGCAAATATGTCCAAGTTTTTTGGTCGTCTATAAAGATTTGCTCGGTTGTCGACCCACCCAAAGAAAATATTCTAAAACCTTTTTTCTGATTATAATTTATACGAGGATGAACACGAAACCCCATCTCATCTGTTGTAATTGTTTGAGCCTCTCCCTCTGTTTGAACGGTGGTATCTATATTAGGTAGCAACGCTCTATACTCGATATGATAGCGAATATAGGGAGTTAGTAGTGTCTGCATAACTATGAATATTCCAAACCACAAAGACACCAATCTCAAAACTTGAAATTTAAAAAATTGGCATACTAAAGACACTCCATACAATAGAAGGGTCGCTACTCCCCATTTCAAGGAATCTGGATCAAAAATAATAATTCCAAACCCAAAAAATAAACCGCTCAAAAGCCAACGCCAAGGCATTTTAATTAGTCTCTCGAAAATTGATGGGACGTTGTTTTTTTCGGGCATTAGGACAATGCTGAACAGGAATAGAAATTATTTGGAGAAAAGGAAATAGTCTTTACTTTCTTGAAATGGCATTTTACTTTCATACAGATTTATGTCAAATCCTTTGTCTGCAATATGATAATATAAATTAAGCATTAGACTCCGTCGCATCAGACTTTAGAGAGTCCAAAAATAATTCTACCCTTGAATTCCGGTTCGACTACCTGTGAAACTTATAATACAAATCCCCTGCTTAAACGAAGAAGAAACTCTTCCAGATACTTTAAAAGACATCCCAAGAGAAATAGAAGGTATATCTTCTGTCGAAATATTGATTATTGACGACGGTAGCACAGATAAAACTGTCGAAGTAGCAAAAGCCAATAACGTGGATTATGTGATTAGCTTATCCAGCAACAAAGGACTAGCTAAAGCCTTTAAATATGGAATCGACGAAAGCCTGCGTTTGGGGGCGGATATCATTGTAAATACCGACGCCGACAATCAATATAATGGGGCTGATATTCCTAACCTAATCAAACCCATTATAGAAAAGCGAGCCGATATCGTGATTGGTGACCGGCAAGTTGAAACGATCAAACATTTTTCTCCAACTAAAATCTTTCTTCAAAAGTTTGGAAGCTGGGTCGTTAGACGCGTATCAGGAACACAAGTACCTGATGCTACTAGCGGGTTTCGCGCTTATTCGCGGGATGCCGCTATGCAGTTGAATGTCGTTTCAGACTTTACCTACACATTAGAAACTATAATTAGCGCAGGTAGAAAAAACTTAGCGATTACCCACTCCCCAGTAAAAACCAACCCTAAGTTACGCGAATCTCGTTTATTCCCCAACATCCGAACCTATCTGGGGAGATCGATTATTACGATTTTAAAAGTTTATTCGATGTACAAACCGCTACGGGTTTTTACAATTGTCGGTGGAATTACATTTGCTGGTGGATTCTTAATCGGCTCTCGATATTTGTACTACTTTCTCATGGGGCAAACTGCTGGACATATTCAATCCTTAATACTTTCCTCTATTCTATTAATTGTTGGTTTCCAAATTTTTATGATGGGAATTTCGGCGGAGTTGATATCTATAAACCGACAGTTACTTGAAGATATCCAATTAAGAATAAAAAAAATCGAATTAAAAAAAAAGGATTGATCTGCTGACTCTCTCAGATTTAATGACCCCGATTTCAAACGTTTAGAATTTCTCAAAATTTAATGCAAAAAGACGATCAGAAAAAAGAAACCCTTTTAATATTTACTTCAACATTTCCAAGATGGCTTGGGGATAAAACTCCCGCCGATTTTGTATATTGCTTAGCCAAGGAAATGAACCAATTTTACAAAACCCATGTATTAGCCCCTCATGATCCAGGTGCTGCGACTCAAGAAAATATGGAATCTATATCCGTATTTAGATTTCCATTTTTCTGGCCTAAATCCAAGCAAATACTAGCTAATGGCAAAGGGATGCTGGCTAATATGCGCCAACATCAATTAGCAAAGATACAAGTTCCATTCTTAATGCTAGCGGGAACATTTGCGTTTATCCGAACTTTGAGAAAGACGAAAGCATCAATAGTTAATTCACATTGGCTAGTTCCTCAAGGGCTGATTTCAGCTTTGTTCAAGAAAAGATATAATTACTTTCACGCCATTACAATTCATGCTGCCGACGTTTTTTTACTAGCTCGTATTCCTTTTGGTAAATTCCTAACCCGTTTCATAGTCAACAACACAGATATATTTTTACCAGTCAGTCAAAGAAATCGCGAAGTTTTAGAAACGCTTGCTCCTAACAGCAATATCCGCTCAGAGGTTCTGCCTATGGGCGTGCCTGTCAATTTTTTTGATTCTTCTCAAGAAGTTTCTGCAGAAACTCTAAAGATCGACCCATCAAAAAAAAATGCACTATTTGTTGGTAAAATTACTGAAAAAAAAGGGTTAACTTATTTAATCCAAGCATTTGGCGAATGGGCAAAAAATGAACCCGATGCCCGTTTAATCATTGTTGGCGACGGTTTTATGAAAATTGAATGCGAAGCGGAAGCAAGTCAACTTAATGTTACAGACAAAATTCGCTTTGTCGGAATGAAGTCAAAAGAAGATGTTCGAAATTACTTAAAAAATTCCGACCTTTTGGTCGTTCCTTCCATCATTGATAGCCTTGGCGAAACAGAAGGAGCCCCCGTAGTTGTTATGGAAGCAATGGCTGCGGGAAAACCAATCATTGCTAGCGATGTTGGGGGAATTTCAGATATGGTCAGCCATAATATCAACGGTATCATTGTCCAGCCTAAAGATGTTTCGGCTTTAACTAACGCACTACAATCTGTTTATTCTGCTAATTGTTTGCACTTAATGGGTAAAAAATCTTTCGAAATTATTCAAGAATACGATTGGAGCTCTATTGGGAAAAAATATTTCAAAGCATTTTCAAAACATGGGATTGCAGCAAAATAAGTTAAAAATCTCTCCTACTTCCCTAGCGACTCTCAACGCCCTCTGAGAAATGACCATTCCTTCGCGTTTTTATCCAATCATTATCATTGGATTATCTCTCACTGTACGAACCATTTATTTTTTTCAGTTTCAAAATAATCCTTTTTTTGATTTTGTTCCTCACGCTTGGGATCAAGATATTTTTGATAAAGGCGCAAAAGAGTTTGCTCATGGAAATCTGCTTGCAAAAGACCCTAATCAATCTGATGTTTTTTCTCCACTTTATAGATATTTTTTGGGGGTAATTTATTGGTTATTTGGAGAAAGCTATAGAGCTGTATGGTCCATTCAATTTTTGATCGGCACAGGTACAGTGCTTTTAGTTTACAAAACATCAAACTTTTATTTTAAACCTACCATCAGTTTATTAGCCGCTCTTTTATTTTCACTTTACGGACCTAATTGGCTATATGAGGGCTCTCTCTATCGAGCTTCGTTGACAACTTTTTTAACAGTCGCATCTTGTTGTGGGCTTCTTTGCGTTTCTCGCAATCCTTCTACCTTTAACATTTCGATAAGTGCAACGCTATTATCCCTGGTCATGCAATGCCGCTCTAACAACTTATTTTTAGTTCCCATCGGGTTTATTTTTCTTTGGATGTCAATTCCAAGATCAAATAAAAATAAAAACCGCTTGATTGGAATTTATACAGTTATCTTTATTCTATTTTCGACCCCACTTCTTTATAGAGGCTACCTAGTTCATGATCATATTGTCTTTTACGATCAAGGAGGTCCGGAAACCTTGCTCATGTCCAATCTCCCTGATTACCCTGGACGCGGTTATACTCATTCCCCAATGTTTTACTCTTTTGTCAACAAGCATTCCTTAACAACCTTACCTGTTATAAAGTTTGTATTACAAACTGCTTTAGAAAACCCTCAAAGCTTCTTAGAGCTCTATCTACGAAAATTATTTTTTCTGCTCAATAATTACGAAGCACCAACAACTTTCAATTATTATTTATTTCAAAAGATTTCTCCTATACTCCTCTGGGGAGCTATTCCATTCGCATTTTTCGGAGCGCTCGGCATATCGGGTCTCATTATTTTAAAAAAGAAACTGAAAAGATGGACTTTGCTGCATGCTTACTTTTTTGTTCATCTACTGATGTTTCTGCCCTTTTACGCAGCCTCAAGATTTCGATTACCGCTCATTCCATTTTTGGCGATTTTCTCTGCCTTCGCTATCCACTGGCTTTGGAAAAAAGTGACGCGCAAAGATTGGACTTCGATCCTCCTTTTGATTACATGTTCCTCCAT
>CAWVUN010000105.1:0-6577 GCA_963932495.1 uncultured bacterium | reverse complement strand
CAAAAAAAACGTAAATAGTTAAACTATCATAAAAGAATATAACTTTTAATAAAAATGGAGGCCTATGAAAAAACAAACGCCTGATCTAAAAGCATATCTCGGGGAAGATGCGGCCTTTCAAGGAACGCTAAATTTTGAAGGCGTCGTAAGAATTGATGGTAAATTTGAAGGCAAAATAATCACCAACGATACCTTAATTGTAGGAGAAACAGGGCAACTAATCGTTGAAATTAACGCAGGTACCGTTATCAACAAGGGACGTATTGAAGGGACAATAAACGCAACAAAACGAATTGAAATTCATTCCCAAAGTCATCTCCTTGGGAATATCAAAGCACCATCCATTTTTGTAGAAGTTGGAGCAATATTTGATGGAAATTGCAATATGACAAGTAAAAAGGAAGAAGGTGAAAAAGGATTACATTTAATTGAGAATAAAAAAGAGCCCAAGACTGAAAATGCAAGTTAACCATTTGCGAAAGTTAAACTATTAAAAATTGAGAATTTTTCGTTGTAAATCAAAATGACGGCGTATAAAATGAAAAGGCATGAATTAAGTGCCGAAGGAATGTTATCTATAGTCGGGACTCCCATAGGAAATCTAGGAGACATTAGTTTTCGAGCGGTCGATACGTTAGGCGGTGCCTATTTAATAGCGGCAGAAGACACTAGGCGCACTAAAATTTTACTCAATCACTACAAGCTAAAAACTCCGTTAACAAGTTATAACAGTTATAATAAAGACAAAAAAGGACCGGAATTACTAAAACATATGAAAAATGGGCATGAGATAGCCTTAGTTTCAGATGCCGGTATGCCAGGAATATCTGACCCATTATACCACCTCGTAAAAAGCGTCATTGAGGAGAAAATTTTAGTTCAAGCTATTCCAGGTCCCTCGGCTTCATTATCGGCATTAGTTATATCCGGTCTACCGATGGATCGGTTTTCATTTGAAGGTTTTCTCCCAAGAAAAAAAAGAAGGAAACAAACTCTCACGAATTTAGCTGAAGACCCCCGAACTGTTATATTATACGAATCTCCAAAGCGGCTCAATAAAACTCTAAAAGACTTATTAGAGACTTTTGGAAATAGAGACATTGTCATTGCCAGAGAATTAACAAAAATACATGAAGAAACAATTCGCGGAAAACTCTCTGAAATAATCAACGAAGCTGAGAAAAGAACCTGGAAAGGGGAGGTCACCCTAGTGATGGCTGGCCGACCTAAATCATAGACGGTGACTTAACTGTCAAATTTAATTTAGGAAGACTCAATGGCGGTTATATCTGTAATTGGCCCAAAAGGAGGAATTGGAAAAACGACGCTATCGATTAATGCCGCTTCGGCATTGACTAAGGCTCTAGGTTCAAACTCCTCAAATAATCAAGTTTGTTTAATAGACTTAGATCTTCGTCTTCCTACAATTTCAAGCTTACTGGATAGCCACCCTCCAAAGACATTTTTTGATCTATTTGAGACATTTGAAAATAAAACGTTTCAAATAGACACATTAAGAAACTTCTATCAAATAATAACTTGGTTCCAGGCTTATCTTAATGAAGATATTTCAGAATCAAATGAAAGTTTAGCCAAATCATTTTCAATATTTAAAAATATTAACACCGATTATTTTCGGTTTACAGATTATGAATTTGGCGACAAATTATACGAGCTAATACTTAATCGCAGCAAGATAGTTTTACCTAAGAATTTAAAATCACAACGAAAATTAATTTCTGGGTTAGACGCACGCGATATACGCAGTATTTTAAAAGAATGTGAAGATAATTCTAGACCACTCGCAGAAGATTATATAAATTATATTGAAGAATATGGACTCTCAATCATTGGCGGTGAAGTACCAATTCTAGGTAAGCGGCAGCATCGCAAAAGAATCAACGAACCCGAATTTCTTCTTTTGTTTTTAAATTTTTTACAAGACATCACAGGTAGATTTGAAAACATAATTTTAGATACACCAGCAGGAGGCGTAAATCATTTATCGTCTGTAATGAACTCAATAGACGAAGTTATATTTGTTTTCGATTTGAGTAATCAAATTGCAATCAATGGAAGCGTCGATGCGTTGCATTCATTTATTGATTATTATGAGGACTTTCTAGACGATTTTATTCAGGGTCGTTTAAAAGGTATAAATAAGGCTTTTGCTGATAAGTTAGTAGCCGAGCGGGGCGAAAAAGCGGTTGTGAACTCGTTATTAAAAAAGAAATTTGGGATAGTTTTTAATCGCTTTGAAAAAGAAGGGGAAATTATATCTTGCGTAAATCAAATGCGAGAATACCTCGATATATTAGATAAACTTGAACAATATAAAGATCGAATTCATATAATGGGAATGATTCCTTACTGTAAAATAATAAATATCACAAATAATCGAGGCGTGGTATTCTACGAAAAAGATAAAGATTTGTCCGGAAAAATGGATCTTATATCTCAAAATATTCTTTCCAAAAACAAAACTTGCCCAACATTATCTTGGCGTAACAAAGACATTTTACGATATTTACAAAAAAATGGACGTTCTAGTATTACTGGAAAAAATAACTGGCTATCTAAAATTATAACCAACGACACTTCGAATGGTAGAGATAAGACTAAAAAACCTCACCTTGAGCGAATATAATTTTTTTGAAGATAAACACCCCGAAGGCATATATGACCAGAAAACTCGCGAAAAATTATATAGTATAATCGCAAAATTAGAAAAGAGTTTAGGCCCCAAATCCAATTTCGAAAAGACAATTCTAAAGAAATTTAAAAAAAGTGATTTCGGTTTTTTAATACCAAGGGGCTCAGAATCAAATGGCAAACTACATTTTAATTCAGTTTTACAGATTGAAGGAAAATACAGTGGAGAAATCATTGGACCACGCATTTTAATAGTTGGCGTCGATGCGATTATCAAGGCAAAAGTAACTGCCCAAACTATATTGTGTAAAGGATCCATTAACGGCAACGTAACCGCTCTCGAAAAATTGGAAATATTAAAAACGGGAAGCTTAATTGGCAACGTTAATGCGCCTTCTCTACACATCGAACAAGGCGCCTTATTTAAAGGCAAATGTCATATGCCCATCAACATTGAAAAAATAAGTAGCCGTCCACAAAAACTAAAGAAACTCTTCTTTTTAGCTGGTTGATTGTAATCGCTTATGGAAAAAAGCAAGCTTGAGGTTCTAAACGTAACAGAATACAATTTACTCGCCACTAAAAATCCTACCGGTAGTTACGACCGTAAAACTCGCGAAAATTTATATTGGGTCATCGAAAAGTTGAGGCAAAACATCCCTCGTCTTTCTTTCCTCGAAAATAAAATTTTTACCAAATTCCAAAACGCTCAATTTGAAGCTCTTGGCGAAAAGGAAAAAAAAGTTAAAAATGAGATCGCAAGATATAGGATATCTAATAATCTAAAGCAAACCCTTAAAATTGTTGGCTCCACATTAGGCATTTTAATAATTTTAACTGGATTTATCTACCAGTTTATCCTAGACGATATTAATCGTAAAAAAGTCGAAGTAGCCTATTACGCAGGTTTAAATAAGGTAGGATTGGTTTCTAAAGGAGATTTTGAGCAAATTCGACAAGATTTGAATTTAACTTTTAACGAATTAGAAATAGCAAAAAAACAATCTGAAGAAATGATTCAGACCATCGAGACAATGATCTCGAACAACAAGGTGACTGACAATCTCAAATATATCATTAAACAAATTTATAGAGACCCTAGAGCCAAATACATTAAAACTAACAAAGAAGTTTCTCTTAGCTTCGACGGAAAACCTATAGCAACTTATCTTAATAATCCCAAATTGTGGTACATATTGGGTGTTGTCGAAGCTGGATTGATCCGGTTGTACTACGACAACGAAGAGATTTTGGAGTTTCGTAGTATTTTTGGAAGACAAGGCGAAGAAACTCCGCTTGGCGAATACAAAATTAAAAATAGAGTATTTAAACCTACATGGTACAAAAAAGAAATTAAAAAAGGAAAAAAACGGGTACGAGCAATTCCATTTGGACATCCCGAACATGAAATTGGATATTGGTGGTTAGGGCTAAAAAGACTAAACAATCCAGTTCCAGGTAGCTATGGTATTCATGGGGTCAATATAACTAGAGTTAACGAGTTCTATAAGAAAAATTTTGACTGGCGCAATGGCAGTGCCGGTTGCCCAAACGTCCAGGACTGGTATTTAAATTTCTTAGCCAAGGTAGTACCTATAGGAACAAGCGTGAACATTGTTTTCAAGGATAAGTGGTCTAATGGAGAACCCATTCATTCTTCCGCAGCGTGAGCGTTTAATGCTATTCCCTTCCCAAGGTTCCAAAGTTTCATTTTTTAAAACCACCCACAATTTTATTGATAAAGACTTTCAAATAGTTTTAAAAAGCCTTTTAGGACTTATAATCCCCAGTTTGTAAAACTATTTATTTTTTTGGAAGAAAGGAACACTAGATGAAAAAGCCTTGGGGCGGCAGATTTAAAGAATCGACCGACCAACTCATGGAAAGGTTCAACGCCTCTATTGGCTTTGACAAGAAGTTATACGCCTACGACATCGAGGGTAGCATCGCCCACTGTAAAATGTTAGCTCATCAAAAAATCATAAATCAGGTTGATTCAAAAAAAATCATCAATGGCTTGCAACAAATTTTAGAGGAATTTAGATCAGGCAAGTTCCAATGTAGCGATGCTTTGGAAGATATTCATATGAACGTGGAAAACCGTCTTCTCGAAATTGTCGGTCCTGTGGGCGGAAAATTACATACAGCGCGAAGTCGCAACGACCAAATATGCCTTGACATAAGGCTTTACTTACGCCATGAAGCAAAAGTAATTCAAAATAGCTTATCAGAACTGGAAAAAATCCTACTTTATTCAGCCAAAACTCATATTGATTTTATTATGCCGGGGTATACGCATTTACAGCGAGCCCAACCGATTTCATTAGCACATCATCTATTAGCTTACCTTGAGATGTTTCACAGGGATCGCGATCGAATTTCTGATAATTTAAAACGTATCGACATACTTCCATTAGGTTCAGCAGCCTTAGCTGGAACTAATTTCCCCATCGACAGAGGATATGTCGCAAAATTATTGAATTTTTCAGTTGTTTCTCACAATAGTATGGACTCTGTAGCCGACCGAGACTTTATGATCGAGTTTTGTTCTTCCGCGTCCATCTTAATGATGCATTTAAGTCGGTTTTGTGAAGAAATTGTAATTTGGTCTTCCAGCGAATTCAATTTAATAGAATTATCTGACGCATTTTCAACTGGGAGCAGTATCATGCCTCAGAAAAAAAACCCCGATGCTGCAGAATTGATTCGTGGAAAGTCCGGAAGAATATTTGGTAATTTGATGGCTTTATTGACTCTCATGAAATCCTTGCCTATGGCCTATAATAAAGATCTACAAGAAGACAAAGAGCCTCTGTTTGACACTGTAGATACTGTTAAAATATGTTTGGACGTTTTCTGCGGTATGCTGAAAACAGCCCAATTTAAAAAAATTCCAGACGAAGATATGAAATCGTCTGGATTTTTGACGGCCACTGATTTAGCCGACTACCTCGTATTACGCAATATTCCATTCCGCGACGCTCATGAAATAACAGGAAAAACAGTCGCTTATTGCTTGGAAAAAGGGATAAATTTAGAAGAGCTCACTCTTAAAGAACTAAATAATATTTCTCCAAATTTTGATTCAAAAGTATTTGAGTACATTTCTTTAGAAAACTCAGTAGATAGAAAAAATGTATACGGCGGAACGGCTCGAAATCAAATAAAAAAACAGATCCGCCGGTGGCAGAAAATCTTTAATGAAGAGAAGGAAAAATGAAAATTTCTCAAATTGTTGGGCTTATTTTACTGCTCTGTTTTATTTCAAGTAGTTTAGGCTGTGGTAAAAAAGGCGCTCCTAGACCTCCAAAAGAACTTTTCAATTCGCTTTGACTCCTAGCAAAGCTCTATAAGTAGGCAATATTTTTCGTAGCTTCATATATATTGAAGAATAATGACTTATCATGCTACCTCACCAGTTTGCTGCAGGTCCACCTATTCAAACCTCAAATTTGAGCGTTGAAAATTCATTTTCTTAAATTCAAAATTAGCTCTATTTAAAAAGCGACTTGCAGCCATATATTTTTGTTCAAATTATTGATTATTAATGATATATTTAGCTTCACTGATTTTTGGGCTGTTCGTTTAAGGCTAGAATTTTTTATCTGTTCAGGTTTTAAAAAAATATTCAACAATAGAGGGGTTAATGTCTTTTTTTTCCCTTAAATGTAAAAAACCTCGATATAGTCTGCATATTTCAAATTTTTGAGATCCTCATTCCAATCCGGTAAAAAAATTCCTACACTATGGAACCCAAGTACTTTAAAGAAAAAGTCGCTATATTTTTGAACGACCATCCAGAGTTTTTCAACTTTTACCCAGACTTGTTAAAAAAAATTAAATCTATCAATTTAAACGATCTACCCTTAACACCATCCCACACATTAAGTGTAGCGGATAAAATCATCCAAACCATTCGCGACGA
>CAWVUN010000104.1:0-6586 GCA_963932495.1 uncultured bacterium | reverse complement strand
TTCTCCAACAATCATGTAACACAGAGATTTTTGCCGTAAACGATCAAACTCTCCCCCTAAGATCTTATTATGTTGAGATGTCTTGATGAAAGCAGCCATCATTTTGGAAAATTTTTCTAAGACGACAACATCTTTTTCAGAAAACGGAGTTTCGTTTAATTTATCTAAAAAAATTGAACGACTCCGATGACTTTATCCTCTATTATTAGCGGCAAAGTTGCAATCGCGGTTACCTGAAAGCTAATTTTTTCGTTAATATAGCTGTACTATCTAGGATCGTTTGCAACATCGTTTGAAACGATGGATGCTCCGCTTTCTAGGACTGCTTGGGCTAGTCCCATTCCAGGTGGAATTTCAAAGTTCTTTAATTGAACCTTTTTTAGCCGAGAAGCCTGATAGAATTGAAGGTACCCGAAATTATCGTCTACCAAAAGTAAGGAAGAGTTTCGCGCGCCTATTGTCTCGGTTGCTGTATCAATAGCCAAGCTCAATAATTGGTCAATTTCCAAGTCTGCAGCAGTAAATAAAGAGGAGATTTTCCTTAAAGCTTGAATATTCGGTTGATTCTTTACATGTTTCTTTAGGGTGTCCTTTTTTTTAACAGGATCTGATATAGCAACAAAAAGCGTTGCAGGTAACAAAAAGGGATTAACTCTAAATTGATATTTATAAATTGATTAAATTAGTCAAAAAAAAAGGAAAATTATACGTAAACTTTATTAATAAAAGGAGCTTTAAAGACTATTTTGATTTTGGAAAATGAAATAATTTTTTTTTGTGAGGCTTGTTCTTTCTGTAATTCTTTCCTATTATATCGGACACGATGAAAAGTTCTGAAAAACCATTGATTGTATTGTCTTTGCAGTTTTATTGTTTCCCGGATGAAATGGGGGGAGCGTGGAAATTGACCTATGAAGTAAACAAACGTTTAGTTCAAAAGGGACATAAAGTACTTCAAATCACTTGTAAACCTGACGATTCTTTACCTAATTTTGAAATTATAGATGGAATTGAATATTACAGAATTGGCTCAAGAGAATCTAAAGGACTCATAAGCTTAATAAAGGGAGTTGGCCGAGTTTACGATCAAATTTTAAAAAAGTATAAAGTCGATATAATCCATATTCATAATCCTCTCGTGGATTTTGTGAGCTTATTTAACCTGAAGCTTTGGAAAATACCGAGAATTTATCACTTTCATAGCTTGTGGTTCGATGAAGAGCGTATAAATATTTTTGGATTCCAAAATTATTCTAAGGTGTCTTTACTTGATTTTAAGCTTTTTTTTAGGCTGAGTATAATTGCATCAATAGAGTGGACTTGTTTTGCTTTTTCGAAGAGGTTTGTTTTTTTAAGCTCTTATACTAAAAACCGCTTTCAAAGCTTCTTTCCTTTCAAAAAAAAGAGGCTTTCCGTGATTCCTGGAGGCGTTGACTTGAAAGCTTTTAGGCCGAAAGCCGCAGACTTATCGCAAAAAGAATGTCGCCTTCGCCTTGGGATACCTGTTGAAACAAATATGTTTCTAACCGTTAGGAGATTGGAGTCTCGAATGGGGCTACAAAATCTAATTCAAGCATTTCAGTTAATTTCTCAGAAAAATACCGAGTTGGAGTTTTTTTTAACGATCGTTGGGAAGGGATCTTTGAAAGAAGTCCTCCAAAAACAAATTGATGATTACGGAATGAGAGATCAAATTAAACTTGCAGGAAGAGTCGCTGAAGATGATTTAGCTTATTATTATGGCGCTGCTGATTTGTTTATTTTGCCTACTTTAGCGATTGAGGGTTTTGGTCTGGCAACTGTTGAAGCTTTAGCTAGCGGTTTACCGGTTTTTGGGACTCCTGTAGGAGGAACGACCGAAATTTTAGAAAATATCGATCCTAGGCTGGTTTTTAAAAACTCGTCTCCAGAGGCAATGTCCGAACAGATACAAGATTTTTTGAAGAATCCCGCTCCCATACTTGCGCTAAAAAATTGTTGTCGCGATGAGGCGGAAAAAAAATATGATTGGGGATTATCAGTTAATCGTTTAGAAAAGATGTTTTATGAAACTCTTGATGAAAAAACTTTAGTTTAATGATGCAAAAAAAACCTTATTTATGTTTAGCGGGGTTGGTGTTTGTTGTTTACGCTAATGTTTACCTGAATTCGTTCCACTTTGATGATTTAACGGCCATCTTACAGAAACCTTGGATTCGGGGATTGGATAAAATCCCGATGTTTATATTTAGTTTTGCTAGGAGGCCGTTGGTAATTCTCTCCCTTAATATAAATTATTATCTCAGTGAGTTTCAGGTTTGGAGCTACCATCTTTCCAATGTCATTTTTCATGTCATTGCTGTTTGTTTAGTCTATCGCCTAGTTTTTGAGTTAAGTAACCTTGCGGAAGGTTCAGATGACTTACTTAATAAAAGAAGTGGTTTTTTAGCGGCTATAATTTTTGCTTTACATCCAATAAATACTCAAGCAGTTACTTATATTTCTAGCCGCTCTTCGATAATGGCAACTTGCTTTTATCTGATTTCGACCATTTTCATATTGAAGTGTTTTGCCGTTAGAAAAAAGGAAATAGAAGCTAAGAGTAACAATGTGAAATATCATGAGTTTTTTCATAGGGAAGAAAACGACATTTATTGTCGGTTGCCTATTTCCTTTTCTCAAGCCGCTTTGGGTGCCGAAATTGAAGTGCCGCTGTTCGAAAAGTTTTTTAAGAGTGGAACTTTATTTATCTGCGCCGTTATCAGTTTATTTTTCGGAGTACTTTGTAAAGAAATCGTTGTTACGTTTCCAGCGATAGCTTTTTTAGCCCATTATTTTTTCGTTTCTGGGCAATCGTTTTTTAAGTGGGTTAGGCAAAATTTTAAGATGATCTGTGGGGCGGCTTTGTGCTTAATTTTGGGATTGATTTGGGTTCTTTCTCACGATAAATTTTTGTCTTCTTCGCCAACATCTGTTTCGTGGCAAACTTATTTGCTAACGCAAACTTTTGTAATCCCGTTTGAATATTTTTGGAAAATTTTCTTCCCTTTCAATTTGAGTATAGATATTGATTTCCCATTAGTTTCGGATTGGGCGAAGATTTCGAGTTTCTTTGGTGTTGGAATATTAAGTTTTTATTTATGGATTTGTTTTAAAGTTCAATCCCGCTTAATAAGCTTTGGAATGCTATGGGGAGTTATCGCTTTTTTCCCAACCTCCAGTTTTGTTCCTTTATTAGATATTGCGGTTGAACACAGAGTGTATCTTCCATTGGCAGGCTTTTCATTAGCGATGGCTGGGATGATATTAGCAATAGAGCAAGCGCTAAGAAAACGATTTTCAAATAACGACCTACTTGGAAACGTAGGAAGCAAAGCAAGCTTGGTTTGTCCGCTAATTATTATTTTATGCTTTGGAGTTTTAACGACAAAACGTAATGAAGTATGGAAGGACGAAGTTTCTTTATGGAAAGATGCTAAAGAGAAAGCTCCTCGCGTGGTTCGTCCTTACAACAATTTAGGAGAAGCGTACGATAAATTAGGAAATTACTCTCCGGCAATAGATGAATTTAAAGCGGCGTTGTCTCTTAACCCTAACTATGTTTTTGCTCTCAGTAATTTGGGAAACATTTATGGGAAATTAAAAAATTACCCAGAGTCCGTAGAATATTTTAGAAAAGCGATTTTCATTAAACCAGATTATGCACCAGCTAATTACAATCTTGGTAAAGCTTTGCATGCAATGGGGAAGCCGCTTGAAGCGAGGGAGTATTATAAAAAAGCTGTGGATGCGAATCAGTATTTTTCAGAAGCTATTTTTAACCTTGCGCATATAGAATCGGAATTAGGCTTTTTTAAAGATTCGGTTAAGCATTTTCAAGATTTTATCAAGCTGCGGCCAAACTTAGATAAAGCTTATTTAGCACTAGGTAGGGCTTATATTGGCGGAGGAGAATCAAGAAAGGCCATTAATGAATTTCAAAAGGCACTCGAACTAAATCCTTCTTCGCTTTCAGCGAACATTAACCTAGCTACAGCTTATTTAGAATCAGGGAAAGTTGATAAGTCTATAGCTATTTTTTACGGAATTTTAAACCGTTATCCTAAGATAGCTGGTATTCACAAAAATTTGGGCCTTATTTTTTATCAACATAAAAAAGACAGAGTAAAAGCAATACATCATTTAAAAGAATCTCTCTCTCTTGACAATAATCAACCTCAAGCTGCTCAGATACGCTCGTTAATTCTTGAGTTGACTCAGCATAATTAGCTTTTATATTAGCAGAAGTCCCAAACTCCTTTCTAAATACAATCAAAATGATTGATTTTAAAACCAAGTTTTAATTCAATTGAAGTTTACTGAAATTATTCCCGCGGGTATTTTGAGCTCTGCCTTAATAGCTTTTTATTTTCCCATCATATTTGGATGACAAACTTTATTTTTGGTCGGCATTCTTCATATTATTGGTAGGTTTATTGTGGTTATTGAAGCCTCAAGTGAACTGGCAATTTCTATTTTTTCGTTAGCTGTCATTTTTGGAGGGGTACTTTTTTATAGAAAAACACCAATTTTCAATGATTCACAAAACTTAGATCACAAATTATCGATTTAACACGTCAAAGTTCGAACATATGTCGTTCTTTTGTTTTATTAGCTCTTAGTTTTCGATTTTTTTAATAGATAGAATTTTGACGGTCTATTTCTAAATTATTGACAAATTGGGAGTTATGGTTATAATGTTTGCAATTTGATGGAGCTAGAATTGCAACAGAACTCTTACGAAATTATAGGGCAATGCGACGCCATTAGGAAAGTTCTTGATTTGGCTCAAAAAGCAGCCATTTCTGACAGTACCGTAATGATTTCTGGAGAAAGCGGAACTGGCAAAGAGCTGATTGCGCGTGCACTTCACAAAAATAGCCCAAGAGCAAAAAACTCTTTCATTCCGGTAAACTGTGCTGCAATTCCACATGACCTATTGGAAAGCGAATTATTTGGTTATGAAAAAGGTGCTTTTACTGGCGCAGTTCATACAAAAATAGGTCGTTTGGAATTGGCTCATAACGGCACGATTTTACTAGACGAGATCGGGGACATGCCTCCTACTTTACAAGTAAAACTTTTACGAGTTTTGGCTGAGAGGGAAATTGATAGAATCGGCGGTTCGCGCCCCATCAAAATTGATATTCGAGTTGTTGCTGCGACTCATCATAACTTAGAGGAATTGATAGAAAAGGGTAAATTTAGAGAAGATTTGTATTATCGTTTAAATGTCATTCCAATTTCAATGCCGCCGCTTCGAGAGAGAAAGCCTGATATTCCAGTATTAATTGATCACTATATTAAATATTTCAATGAGTCTAAAAATAAGTCTATTCAGGGAATGAATGAAGGGGCTATGGAAATATTGAAAGACTATAGATGGCCGGGAAATATTAGGGAATTAGTTAACTTTGTAGAACGTATGGTGGTTTTAAGTTCTGGAAATGTTTTAACTGTTAGAGATCTTCCAGAAAAGGCATTGGTTGACGTTCCTGAAGAAAAATTGGAATACGACCAAGAGCCTCAATATGAAGCTGAGGAAAATCCCGCCGAAATTCTAAGGCAATCCTTGAAAAAATCATTTTTCGTAGGGCTTCCCGAAGAAGGTATGAATCTGAAACAAGCAGTCGAAGACTTCGAGCGCGAGATGATTATAGAAGCCCTAGAGAAGACAAATTCAGTGAAAAATAAAGCCGCTGGTTTGCTTGGACTTAACCGAACAACCTTAGTAGAAAAAATAAAAAAACTTAATATAAAGTAGATTTATATCAATTGGAAAAGTTGAAGACATTCAGTTTTTCCCAAACTTTTTAGTTTAATTGGTTTATTCAATTCTAGCGTAAGCAAGCTCTTTGCTTATTCGAATCGCTTCTTTTACGAAATTTTGATAGGCTCGGTCCGATTCTTTGTGTTGAGTCTGCTTGACAATATTTTCTTCGTCGGTTTCAATTACTAAATCTAAAACTTTCACGCCCTCCAAAACGTGATGTTTTCTTATTTCGATTTTAATACTTGTAACGTCCATTGAACGGTCTCCGCTTAAATAGTTAATTTATTGTATTTCTAATTAAAATGAGGAACCATTTAATAGCATTTCAATTTTCCCCGGTCAAGTCCATTTATTAGGAAGGTAAGGGAATTGTCAATCAGAAATAAGTTAGCCTTGTGTATCTCTAATAGACGACCGACAAATCCATCGTTCTGCCTATTCTGGATTCCCACTAAGCTTAAGGTAGCTTGTATTTGAGTGAGACTTGATCTTAAGGTAGTGATTTCTTCGGGGATATTAGTGCTTGATAAACTCGATTCTGTTTGAACTAGACTTTCTGTTCTTTGAGAAAGCCCCCTCGCTGCTGAATGGCGCCTGTTCGAGGTAGCACCGATTTGACCTTGGAATGAATTGATGGAATTAAAGCTTTCAGCAGTTTGTGCGGAACTCTCGGGATTGGATAAGTCCAGATTATCTAAACCAAGGTTTTGAATTCCTGTTCCAGAAACAACATTTAAATTAATAGAATCACTTTAAGATGTTCCAGATTAAATATCTAATCTTTGGGATGATTAT
>CAWVUN010000103.1:0-6591 GCA_963932495.1 uncultured bacterium | reverse complement strand
CTTCTTATCCTCTTCGTTTAGATAAATTAACCATCGTCCTCTTTTTGGTCTAATACCTTCTCTGGAATCTTAATTATGAAAAAAGAACATCTTACATTGGAACAAGCTTTACAACAAGCTATTGAATCTCACCAATCGGGTCAAATGAAAGATGCGGAAGGATTATATAGGCAAGTGTTAAAAGCTGTGCCTGATAATTTAGATGCATTGCATCTTTTGGGCGTTTTATGTTTCCAAAAAGGAGATTTTAACTCGGCAGAAAAGTATATCGATAAAGCCCTTAAACACAATCCTCAATTCGCCGAAGCTCATAACAACCTTGGAATAGCATTACGAGCTCAAGGTAAACTCGAAAAAGCAGTCAATTCCTACAACAAGGCAATCGAATTAAAGGAAAACTACGCTGACGCACACAACAACTTAGGAATTGCTTTAAAAGACATGAATCGTTTAGAAGAAGCTGCTAAATCTTACAAACAAGCTCTAGAAATAAACCCACAATTTGCAGACGCACATAATAATTATGGAACCGTCCAAGCCGCAATGGGTAAGCCCAAAGAAGCTATAGATGCATTCCAAGAAGCAATATCCGTTAATCAAAACTTCTTCCAAGCATATTATAACTTAGGTAACGCTTATCGCTCTATGCGTAAGTTTGGTAAAGCCCAATCATCCTATCAAGAAGCGATAAAAGCCAATCCTAAATTCATTCCGGCGCATAATAATCTAGGAATCGCTTTCGAAGAAGATAGTAAACCAAACGAGGCTATCGATTGTTATCGAAGAGCTTTAGAAATTGCCCCCCTTTACGCAGAATCTCACAATAATTTAGGAAATGTTTTGAGGAGCTTAGATCGATACGATGAAGCTCTTGAGAGTTTTGAACGAGCTATCACTTCAGATAAAAACTATGCCGATGCAATTAACAATAAAGGCTCTCTTTTAGGGGCGAAAGAAAATTGGGATGAAGCCATAAAAGCTTTTAAAGCAGCTATGAAAATTGACCCCAACCACGCAGAAGCTTGCCTAAACTTAGGTGTCGCTTTTAAACTTCAAAAAAATTGGGAAGAAGCTGCTTCATTCTTTAACAAAGCAGCTAAAATTATTCCGAACGACCCAAGACCCCTTAACCAATTAGGCCTTATTTTAACCTTCATGAGAAATCCCAATGAAGCGGTAAAAGCCTTTCAAAAAGCCTTGATGTTAACCCCCAATAATCCAGAAATTCTCAATAATTTAGCTATCGGATTCGATTTAATAGGAGAGCCTCAAAAGGCAGAAAACGGTTTCCGCAAAGCTATCGCCATTAATCCAAACTATCCAGAAGCCCATAACAATCTCGGAAATGCTCTAAAAAAAGTTAGAGAAATAGACAAAGCTATTGCGTGCTATAAAGAAGCCTTACGTATTTCCCCCAAGTACGCGGACGCCTTAAATAATTTAGGAGTCGCCATAAAAGAATTAGGAAATCATGAGGAAGCAATTGCAAAATACCAAGAAGCATTGCTCATAAAACCAACATTTTTAGATGCGCGTATTAATTTAGGCGTAGCATTGAACGATTGTGGTGAGACGGAAGAGGCTATTCGCCAATATCAAAAAGTCATCGAAGTAGAATCGAATTCAAAGGAAGCCTATTATAATATGGGCATTGCTTATCAAACTAAAAATGACAATGCTTCTGCGATATTGTCCTACGAAAAAACTTTAGAAATTGCTCCAAACTACGTTGAAGCTTTAAATAATTTAGGAATTTCCCTAAACAATTCCGGGAAATTTGAAGAAGCCGTTTCTACCTACAATAAAGCTCTAGAAATAACTCCAACTAAAGTGGAAATCCATAATAACTTGGGCAATTCTCTACGAGATTTAGGATCCCCTAGGCAAGCTCTTAAGTCCTACCAAAAAGCTTTAGAAATCGACCCAAACTTTTTCTCTGCACACAATAACATGGGCAACGCTCTAAAAGATCTCGACCAAACGGAAGAAGCTGTCAAGGCTTATAAAAAAGCTATTGCAATCAATCCAAATTATTCAGAAGGATATAATAATTTAGGCAATATTTTAGCTTCACAAGACCATTTACAATCTGCAGTAGAATCTTACCAAAAAGCCCTTGAAATCAATCCAAACTTTGCAGACGCTCAATACAATATTGGAATCGCTCTAAATAATCTAGGAAATCAAGAAGGAGCCATCCAATCTTACGAAGCTTGTGTGAAATTAGACCCTGAAAATCATTCAGCTCAACATATGCTATCCGCTTTAAAAGGTAAAACGACCGATAATGCACCTCAAGAATATGTAGAGAGCCTTTTTGACCATTTTTCTTCTAGCTTTGAAAAACACCTTATTGAAAAGTTAGATTATCGAACTCCTGCGCTTCTTCGAAATGCGTTCGACACTGTTGTTAATTCAACAACTCAATTTAGTAGAATGGCAGACCTCGGTTGTGGTACTGGATTGAGCGGCGAATCTTTTAAAGACAAAGCCGAAAAGATAACCGGAATTGACGTTTCCTCAAAAATGATCGCCCTGGCAAAGAAAAAGAATATCTACAACCAATTTTTTATTGGAGATATCGTTTCCATTCTCAGTAATTCCCAAAACGAATACAACTTAATCGCCGCAGTCGACGTTTTTGTCTATACAGGTAATTTAAATCCGATTTTTGAGGCTGTGAGAAAAAGTTCAAAGCCAGGAGCCTACTTTCTTTTTTCTACGGAGCGATCTGGAAAAGAAAAATATACTCTGTTAAAAAGCGGGAGGTATGGGCACTCAGAAGAGTACATAAAAATATTAGCCCAAGAAAACAACTTTTCGATTGAGTTTAACGAAACAGCTAACATACGAAAAGATAGAGGAGAGTGGATTGAGGGAGATCTCTTTATTCTATCGTTAAAAAATTAACAAAAAATATAGATTCAAATTAAATAAAAACGACGAAGGATATTAATAGCTGAAAAAACGAGAGGATCGGAGTATATATTTTTTCGATAGGGGATTGTGGGATAAAAGCAAAGTCTTCAGGTTTATACTCATACTTTTCATAAAACTCTATAAGAATATCTTTGGATTTGGCCACATTTTTTATATCCCCACTCTCAAGAAAATTTTGTTTTGCCTCGCGAGTAAAAATAATTGAACTTCTTCCATCCTCCATTAAGTCAGCTGCTTTTCCCATTTCTAAATAAGCTTGAGCAGTTTTTCTATGACCAGGACTTACTTTTAAAAACTGCTTATAAGTCTCGATAGATTCCTCATAATTCTTTAAATTAAATAACAAATTACCGAGATTAAAGTTTGCAGTTGCGCATTTGGGATCGAGGAAAATTGCGCCTTGATATGCTTCCAAAGCATCATCATAATTTTTCAAAAAATAATATGCGATTCCTAAATTATTAAAAGCCTTTGAAGACAGCTCATTGCCTTTTAATAACTGGATAACAGACTTAAAAGAGAATGTAGCCTCGTCGTAATTCTTTCCTTTTAAATTCTTAACTCCTGCATCAAAAAATCTTCTCGCTTTTTTGAAATCCGGTTTGACAATAAGATTAGAATTTTTGCCAGAGTCTTTAATTGTATGGGAATCTGTCGCGGCAAACACAGCCCCCAACTCGAAAAAAATAAAGGTAAACCAAAAAATAAAAGCTAAAAAGAATAGTTTTTTGTGCATCATAGAAGGTGTCCTAAACATTGAGCATAGGAGCAGTATACTACCGCTAATCCATTAATAAAAGGGGCATTATGAATTTCTTAATATTATTAGACAGAATCTAAGCAATAACATTAAGAACCCAACACATATCGATATATAGATATTTACTATCGTTCGTTGCTAAATCATTAATGCTAATCTAAACCTAAAGTTAATGCCCTATTACCAAAAAGGCTTTCTTCCACGAATTTGTACAGTACCAGAAGCAACTGCAGCCGGCTTAACTGCTTGAGTTACTTTTTCGGAGAAATAATATATTCAGGTCCCAAAAGGTCGTCAGGAATACAACCAGCAATCGCTTGCGCAGCTGCGAGTTTCATCTCCTCTGTTATTTTGCTTCCTCCACATTCTAAAGCTCCTTTTTATATTCCAGGAAACATCGAACATTATTAATTTGGTTTGGATAATCGCTGCTGCCCATCGCCATAACTCTTACGGAGGGAGACGCTTCTTCTGGCATGATTTCTGGAGTTGGATTAGACTTTTCTGAAAACTACTTCTTTGCAGAACTTAAATCCTTTCTTCCGATATGAATAGCTCCTTTTCTATCGAAAGCTATTAAATTTTTCATTCCTAGGTTCATGATCATTTTGGAGAATGCAGTGCCAGCAGTGCCCGCTCCTAAAACAATCACTTTAAGATTTTCCGGTTTCTTATTTACTATTTTAAGGGCATTGATTAAACCCGCTGTAAGTATGGCAGCAGTCCCATGTTGATCGTCATGAAAAACTGGAATCGACATTTCCTTTGTCAGTTTTTCTTCAATTTGAAAACAGCGAGGAGCAGAAATACTTTCTAAAATGATTCGTCCAAACCCTGGAGATATCGCTTTAACAATTTTTGCAATTTCATCGGGGTGTCTTTCATTTAAGCATATCGGAAAAATGTCTAAACCTGCAAACTCTTTAAATAACATCGCCTTCCCTTCCATAACAGACAATGCGGCTTCCGGCTCAATATCTTCTAATCCTAGAACTGCTGCACCATCGGTAACAACGGCTACCGTATTAATTTTTATCGTGTATTTTTTTAAAATATCCGGATCGTTGGCAATCGCCATACAAACTCAACCTACTCCAGGAGTATATGCCATAGATAAATCGTCTACGTTGGTAATTGGCACTCGATTTTTTATTTCAAATTTTCCCCAGTCATCTAATCTAAATGTCCAGTCAGAAAACTGAATAAGTATAACCCTAGGTATTTTTTTGAGGTCGTCAACAATCTGATTCGCGTGGTCGGTTCCCACTGTAGAAATATTTAAATCCCAGATGGATCCTCCATTTTTTAAAGAACGCAGTGTGCACATACTTCCCAAAATGCCATTTAGTTCGGCAATTTTATTTGTAATCTAGGCCAGAATTCCTATTTTTCCTTCTAACTTTAAACGGACCAAAATACTATTACCTGCATTCGGTATGATTTGGGGACTTACTGATTGAATCTCCTTGAATATTAATCGAGGAAAAGTAAACGAACCATTTAGCTGTATTCTAGATTACTAAAAAGCAGGATAATATTAACCTTAGAACCTGGAATTCACTCGGAACTTCATACTATAAATTGAAATAAAGATAAGATTTTTCTTTATTATTCCGATACAGCTTATTATACAGAAAAATTCAAATTCATTGAAACAACCACAACGGCCTAAAATATGATTTTTAAAAATATTTCTCCAGTTTTAGCTTTCTATTTTTCCATACACTTGCTGCTTTTTAATATCTCCAACGTTGAAGCGCAGAGGGGCAAAAAAGACCAACAGTTTATAGTCAATAAAATAAAACTGGAAGGCAATACAATTCTCGACGATAAAACTTTATCCAAATCATCGGAGTTGGGTAATGGAATTCAAATGGACAATCTCATGCGCATGATGTTAACCGCCGAGATTGAAGGATATTATGCTTCACACGGCTTTTATTTAATTAAAGCTCACTACCCAAACATTAAACCTAAAAACGGAAAATTAACTCTTTTTTTAGACGAACGTAATGAAATTAAAACGGGGCTAAGCGATAGGGAAAGAGCACTGGAGTCGTTATCTCGTTTGGTATCTTACCGTAAACTAGATACCCCTGAAGCTATTCAAGAAGAAGTTATATCGAAATTAATACAAGGGTATAAAATTAGACGTTTAGCTAATTCCGCAACAGAACAGAAAAAAATTACAAAGCAAAAAGCAAGATTAATGGCGGAGCTGGGGAAAAGGGCTTCCGAAGAAAAAATAAAAAATGAAGCAAAGGAAAAAAAATGGGCCTTGATCATGACTCGAATGAAAAGTTCCCTCGATACAGATACCAATACAGGAATGAAACTTGTAACCTGGGAACAAGATTTTCAAAAAGCCCTAGCATCAGTAAAAAGACTAATTGAAAAAAAACAATTGACAGTTTCATCTGAAATGAAACGCTTGGCAACCACAAAATTAGCCAAAGCATATAGAGCTAAAAGACAAGGGAGATTAATTGAACTAAACAAATTAGAATCGAAAAAGCAAATCTTCAACTTAAAACCAAACGAAAACAAGGCAATGAATTCTATTAGTTCCGAAGTGTCTAAAATGCGTTCTCGGATGCAAACTATAATGGCTCAACAAAACTTTCCGGACGACCACGAAATCAATACTCAAGAAATTAAAGACCAACTGCTCCAAATTAAATCCAAGCAAAACTTTTAAACTTCTCAAAATTGGATTTCATTTTTAGAAGCTGCCTGCCCAAAAAATGTTATTCATACATCCATCTTACCCTGCTATAAAGTTTCAATTTCAAAATTCCTATATACAAAAAATTTCGACAGTTTTACATCCATCGTTTTTTGATATATATTAGTCTCAAATCACTTCTAAAAAAGATCATATGGAAGCTTCG
>CAWVUN010000102.1:0-6592 GCA_963932495.1 uncultured bacterium | reverse complement strand
CGTTTCAGAGTCCCACTCAATCTTCATAATACTTTTTTCAACTTCTTCGCCAGTTATTGAATTTTTCACGATATATCCGTTCTTTGAAATAACGGCATACTCGCCATCTTCAATAATTATGGCGTTTTTTGTGAAATCAATAAACGAATTGAAATCTGAACCGATAAATTTAATTTCGTCTGCAATGCCCAGCATCAAAGGAGACTCTCTTTTCGCGCAGAATATCTGATCGGGCAAATGAGTCGTAATAAAAGCAAAAGCAAACGTTCCTTCTAAAACGTTTACAGTTTTCCGCAAGGCCAACTCGACATTCTTTTCTTTTTCGTAAAATTTACTCAATAATTGTGGGATAATTTCGCTATCGGTCTCGGAATGAAAGCTGTAACCTTCTCGGCCCAACTGATCTCGCAACACCCTATAGTTTGAAATGATTCCATTATGAACTAAAGCAAAGGAACCGCACTTTGACAAAAAAGGGTGTGTATTTTCTTTTGTAACGCCACCGTGAGTAGCCCAGCGGGTATGAGCAATTCCAACTTTCGCTTGATGCTTTAAAATATTTTCCTTGCGGTAAACCGATTCCACCTCTCCGGTATTCTTCTTGATTAGCAGTCGTTTTTTGTCAACGAGCGCAACTCCGCAAGAATCGTATCCTCTGTATTCTAAATTTCGAATACTTTCGAACAAAGCGTTTGAAACATCCTTCAATCCTACCGCTCCGCTTATTCCGCACATATACTTTTCAACCTTTTACTCAAGTTTCGACTTTGCTGCCAAAACCGACAAATTAATTTCTGTAATATTATTTATTTTAATTTATTAACTGGGAATATAATCAATGTCATTAAAGCATTACCTTTTGACAGTGTAGCAAGATGGTATACTCTTGCCAGGAGCAACAATAGTTCCAGGCTCAATAGTATTTCCTGCTCCAATCAAAACTCCATCACCAACAAAAGCACCCAATTTGGTCTGACCAGTTTTAATATTTTCTCTACCCAATTTAACTTTAATCGGAGACCAATCGGACGACCTATTTACTGTCATTGATCCAGCACCGACGTCAACCTCTTCCCCAAGAACGCTATCACCTATAAAAGACAACCGACCGATTCTAGTATTTTTAAAAACGACGCAATTTTTCATTTCAACGCCATACCCTACCGAGCACCCTTCTCCCAATGAGGTATAACTTCTAATCAGAGAATTATTTCCAATATAACTTCCTCTACCTATAGAGCATGGCCCCTCTAAAACCGCTCCTGCCTTGATCACAACATCGTCTTCGATTTGCACAGGGCCTTGAATCGTCACGTTCCCTTCTAAAGTCGAAGATTTCGCTATAGAAGAAGCTTCCCACGAATCCATTAATATTTGATTAGCAGTCAAAATTTCCCAAGGGTAAACGATATCCAACCACCCTTCTTCCCACATAGAAGCCCATAAACCTTCTTTCCTTGCTATTTCTCGAATAGATTTTTCCATTGAATATCGATTTTTTTCGAGGGTATCGAAAAAGCTCGCAGGAAGAATATATACTCCTGCTAAAACGTAATTCCCCAAATCGTTATTTTTAGGCTTTTCAATTATTTTGGTAATTTTCATCTGGGCATTTAGAAAAACATTACCAAACATTTCATTCGAAGGAGGCAGACATATCGAAGCGACTGCGCTTTTAAATGAATGAAAGGATTGTTGAGTTTTACTAAATATGTTGGAGGATGTAACGATATCGCCATAAACTAGCATAAAATACTCGCCTGGCGAAATCTTGCTTCTAGCGTGGGAAACAGCAACTCCAATTTCTCCAAGCTTCTTTTGCTCAAGGTAATGAATATTTAGCCCATTGTTACTATGCTCTCCAATCTTCTCAATAATTTTTTCTTTCTGATGCCCAACAACAGCAAAGATATCATCAATACCAGAACTCTTTAACAAACTAACTGTGTTGTCAAAAATATCAGTTCCAGCAATTCCAACCATTGGAATAGGTCTAGTGAGAGAAAATGGGATTAAGTTGCCGCCTTTTCCTGCAGCTAAAATGATTGCTTTCATGAGCGGAAATAAATTTTTGGGGAGAGATAACCGAAACTAAACCTAAGAATTCAACAAACGTTCGGCTTGTTTTAAATCCTCTTGGGAATTAACGCCAAATAACTCTTTAGCATCGTGATTTTGAACCGCCCGAACAGGGGCTCGACGATCAAAATAAAACTGGATAGAATCCGTCAAATAATATTCGCATTGCGTATTATCATTATTTAACCCCTCTACCGCTTTAAATAACCAGTCCTTCTCAAAACAATAAACGCCTGCATTGTATTCGTCAATAGTTTTTTGATCTGGAGTTGCATCGCGATTTTCCACGATCCGGACCACGCTTCCCTCAGAATCTCTAATAATCCGACCGAAATCTCGCTTTTCTTGTGTTTTCAAGGTGAGTAGAGCACAAGCCAAGTCAAATTCATTCCTCAATAGAATAAGCTGAGACAACGTTTTAGGCTTTATTAAAGGCATATCACCGCAAAGGACCAATACATTACCAGAGAAGCCATTGAGGCTCTCTCGTGTTTGTAAAACAGCATGCCCAGTACCAAGCAATTCTTCTTGGCGAACAAACTCTAATTTAGGATTTGAAAATGTAGACGAAACTTGTTCCGCCCCATAACCTACGATAACGATAATCCGATCTGGCTTTAGAGAATAAACCGTATCTAATACATATGACATTAAAGGCTTTGAAGCTAGTCGATGAACAACCTTTGGAAGAGAAGACCCCATCCGTTTCCCTTCCCCAGCTGCCAGAATAACAACCGCTAAGGGGATTCTTTGCATTTGATTCGATATGCTTTTATCTTTTTACGTAGGGTATTACGGTTAAGTCCCAAAATATTTGCCGCCTGTGTCTGATTTCCATTGGTTTTATCCAAAACCATCTGAACTAATGGTTCTTCTACCGCGCCAATAATTAAATCGTGCAACCCACCATTTAGATTTACATCCATTTGTGAGACATACTGTTTGATCGATTCATCAAGCCATTTTTCTAAAACAGATTGATTTTGAGGATCTATAATAGCCATTATCAAATTGGGCTAAGGTGGTCAACCGAGAATTTATTTGTATAAATTCTGTTTTCATAATTAATTCCCGAATACTAGCAAACTCGATTCATGCGGTCAATAGGGACTGTTTAAATAAGCGCGTAAAAATCATAAATTCATATTGATTCAATTTCACTTTTTGCATTAAGATGAAGGCTAATTCTTAAGCAATGAGATCTAATAGAAATTAGGCCGATTCTCTAGTTAAAGGTCTTATAGATTTAAAATTTTAACACTAAAATCCGATAATCAATGTACACAAAAAACAGTCCTGATAAAAAAATTTATTGGCTAGATTAATTTCCGAACAAGAATATACCTTAAATTAAAAGTTTTTTTACATTTTTTAAACCATTCAATTTTTATATATTTTTTATGAAAGTCGCATTCACTACCTTAGGGTGTAGAACCAATCAACACGATACTGCAGAAATGCAAGCTCTTATGGAAGACGAGGGCTTCAGCGTAGTCGACCATAAAGAAAAAGCAGATATTTACGTGGTCAATTCATGCACTGTCACACAAAAAAGTGACTATAGATCAAGGTTAGCTGTAAGAAAATCTCTAGGAGTTAACGATAATGCTCTAATCGTTTTTACAGGATGTTATTCTCAAAACAACCCTGAAGAAGTGAAACAAGTTCCAGGACTGAGCCTAATTTTGGGGAATGCGGACAAATTAGAGATTGCCAAAGCTATTAAAAAAACTTTGGCGAAGGAACAGCCTTGGAGTATTCCAGAAAAACCTGACCTCCAAATGTCGGATATTACTGAAAAGCGTGAATTTAGAACAATTCCTGTAGATAATTTTCAAGGAAAAACAAAAGCGTTTCTTAAAGTTCAAACAGGTTGCGATGAAAAATGCTCGTTTTGTACAGTCGCTCGCGCTAGAGGACGTTCGATTAGCGAGTCACGCGAAAATATTTTAACGAATGTAAAACAAGTTATAAAATCAGGTTACAAAGAGATTACTTTAACTGGAATTAATTTAGGTACTTATGGGATGGACTCGAACCCTCCAGAAACTTTTTCTAGCTTAGTGGAAGAAATCCTTAACCTAGAAGGCAACTTTCGAGTTCGATTGAGTTCAATTAACCCCATGGAAATTGACAATCATTTGATTGACCTGATGGTATCAGAAGACAAATTATGCCCATATTTTCATATACCTCTACAAAGCGGCGATAGCTCCGTTTTAAAAGAAATGCGCCGCAATTATAACCCTGCACAGTACCTAGATACCTTAAATCGCATATCCGAAAAAGTACCACTTGTTGGATTAGGAGCAGATGTCATTGTAGGCTTTCCTGGAGAATCCAGAGATAAATTTGAAAACACGAGAGATATGATCGACAACCTTCCTTTCTCTTCTTTACACGTATTTTCTTATTCTGGAAGACAAGGGACAGAAGCTTATGATTTTTTCGATACCATTACAAAAGACGAAAAAAAATCACGTAATAAAGAACTCACAGACCTGATAGAAATCAAAGCAATCAAGTTTCGAGAAAAGTTTATAGGAAAAACCGTATCTGTTTTATTTGAGGAACAAAGGGATCGTGAAACAGGTTTACTAAAAGGCCATTCAGAACACTACATTCCTGTTTTGGCTGATGGGAACAACTCCCTCATTAATCAAATTGTATCAACTAAAATTCAGGAAATTAAAGGCAATAAGGTCTTTGGATGCGTCCAGTCATAACTCTGACGACTGACTTTGGCCTTGATGATCCTTTCGTAGGCATCATGAAAGGGGTCATTCTGGGAATTTGTCCCAACGCTGAACTTGTTGACCTTACACATTCCATTTCCCCTCAAAATGTCTTTCAAGCGGCTTATGCTTTGCAATCAAGCGCTGTATTCTTTCCCAAAAACACAATTCATTTAGCCGTTGTCGACCCTGGTGTCGGGGGGAGGCGTAGAGGTATAGCAATTAAAACAGAAAATTACATTTTTGTAGGTCCAGACAACGGAATTTTTTCATCCTTTCTTGAAAATTATCAAGCTATAGAGTTAACAAACAAAGACTACTATTTAAAAACCATTTCCAATACGTTTCATGGTAGAGATATTTTTGCCCCAGCAGCAGCATGGCTTGCTAAAGGAGAACCTTTTGAAAAACTAGGACAAACTTTAAAAAAACCAATCGCTCTCTACTTCCCAAAAACCGTTTTTGAAAATAATTGCCTAAAAGGTAACTTAATTTACCGAGACCGCTTTGGGAACCTAACGTCAAATATTTCCGCTACTCATTTAAAGACACATTTTCGAGAAAATATTGACACCATTAACGTCCATATTGCGAATCATCCTCCAATCTCTTTAGCCTCTCATTATGGGCTCGGAGAAAAAGATTCTCTTTCAGCCTTAATCAACAGTTCAAATCAAATAGAGATTTTTTTAAAAAATGGAAACGCTTCCGAAGCGTTTTCTATTGCGGTAGGATCTTCAATAGAAATAACACGAGACTGAATTTACATGAGCGAAATCAAAATAATTTGTCAAAATAAGAAAGCCCGCCACAATTATTCTATTGAAGATACAATGGAAGCTGGAGTTGTTCTTTGGGGAACAGAAGTTAAAGCTTTAAGAGATTGCAAAGCAAACTTAGTGGACAGTTACGTTCTAATTGAAAAAGGAGAAGCTTGGCTTTTAGGGGCTCACATCAGCCACTATTATCACGGCAATCAATTCAACCATGCTCCGGTTCGAAGAAGAAAACTGTTGATGCACAGAAAGGAAATAGACCGCCTTTACGGAAAAATAAAAGAAAAAGGTTACAATATAATACCGCTAAAAATGTATTTCAAAAAAGGAAAAGTCAAAGTGGAAGTATCTCTCGCCAAAGGAAAAAAACTCTATGATAAAAGGCGCGACATGAAAGAAAAAGAAGCAAAAAGAGAAGTAGCAAAAGCCATGAAAATTGATCGAAACTAATTTAAATAAAAAAAAGCCCGACCTAAAAAGGTCGGGCTTTTTTATTAAATAACTTAATCAGGCCACAGGAACTGAGCCTGGAGGGGAATCATCGTCTTCATCATCGTCCATAAAATCGTCATCGTCTCCCATCAACTCTTCAGACTCATAAAGAATACGGTCAGGATCTTCTGTTTCTTTGCCAGAACCAGGAGCTTTTGGCAATTCATCCCATACAACAACTCGAGAATTACCTCTATCTGCTATATATAGTTTCCAGTTGTCTTCATCGTCATCCTCTGGATCTTCATCCAAATATAACCCGTATGGATCATTTAAAGTACCAGCTGAAACTTCTGCATTACGATTGAATTTATTTTGAGCAAAGTCTACTTGCCCAATAACTAAATCTGCAGGTTGGCCATTTTCTTTAGGTAACTCATTCCATACAAGAACCCTGTTATTTGAAGAATCAGAAACAAACAGCCCTTTTTCTCCCCAAACAACATCGGTTGGAAACCAAAAGCCCGAAGCTGTAGCAACCCGAGATCCTGAACCACCGTTGACTTCCCT
>CAWVUN010000101.1:0-6670 GCA_963932495.1 uncultured bacterium | reverse complement strand
TATGGGAAGATGATCAAGCCGCTTTCCTTTGACGTTCGACTGTTTCCTGATCTATTCCATCAATGAACTTTATGCCATTGATAACATCGGCTAGTCTCCTAAACCCTCTCAGTTTTCGCCTAAATGACATTTCTGGAACTATCGCCAGCTCAGCCGAAGAACATCGGTAACAACTGCCAAAATAGGTAGAAAGCTTTCTGAAGTTTCAAATGGAGCTACTTAAGTCAACGAAAATATATCATGTGTCTCTTCAGCAGCCGATGTTAAAGCAAATAGCTCAGGCGATAAAAACTACTTCCGAAGTTATTTCCAATATGTCTGGAAAACTGAATGTTTTAGTCAAAAAATTCATATTCGAGTAATCTAAAAAATAGGCTCGATTAAGTAATGATCGAACCTATTTTTTTATAGAAAAAAACTCTGAAAAAAATTAATTTTATATTTCAGAAATTTTTCATACTCCTTTTTTAGCCAACCCTTCCATTATCTTACCTATTCTTTCAGCAGCATTCATCTCATCATCTGGGAGGTTTCTTTTTAAAAAGCTCCTCTGAGCCGTAATTCTTTCTTCTCTAAAGTCTGAATCACTCACAATCTTATCTAAAATCGAAGCAGCTTCTCCTATTTTCTCTATCTTAATAGCCGCATTTTCAGGAATGAGAGGCAACGTATTCTTTTTTCCTTCCGGATCGAGTTGAATTATTGGAATGTCGTAATAAAGAGCTTCCAGACCTACATTAGACTGCAATATTACAACCGCGTCGCTTGCGATTAACAATCCCTCTAAATTATTTTCAAAAAACTTAACATTCAATGCGTTTTCTTTAATCGCTATTTCTTTTGTGTCATCGATCAATATATCGATAGGCCTAAACTTAAAAATCAAATGATTCTTATCTCGATTTGAAAAAGTATCAATAAGTTGTCGATAGATTTCAATGTTTTCAAAACTATCAAACATATAAGGAGGACAAACCTTGTCCCAATATAAAGTCGACCATGAAGTTGCAAACAATAAAATTTTCTCGTTTTCAGGCAACCCCAGCCGGTTCCTCCATTTTAATTTCTCTAAGCAGCCCAAACTTTTTTTAGTTTCAAACTTTGGTATTCCTCCAAGGGAAATTTTTGAGGGATCAAGCCCATTCGATATTGCAAAATCTAAATTATACTGAAGCCCAGAAATAGCATGCGAATAACAATCGGGAAAATTCTTTAAATCGCTCCATGGATGAATGAAATCTCCATCTTCACTTCTAACTCCATGATTATGACCATGAGGTATGTATATTATTGGTATTTTTTTTTCGACAGCTTTACAAAAAACTATTGTATCTGGCAAAACCTTGTTGGAAATAATAAGAGCTTTAATTTTTTTTTTGTTCACAACTTCAGAAACGCGCAAAAAATATCTCATGAAACTTGGGATCTCAACTTGAAACATTCTTTCAAAAAAAGAAATTCCCAAATCAAAAGGAGATAATTTTTTATAAATTAAAGTTGGATTTTTTAACCTGTATTTTTTGACCTTTTCAAATACCTTTTTAATGCCATAATCTATGTCATTTAAATCCGAACTCCAATTCTTTGATCTAAAAGAACTTAGCTTTAGCCAATTAGTTTTAAAATCAAAATAACAACGTCCTTCATTTTTAAAATAGTAAATTAAGTTTTTTTGAACTCCTGTTACCTGGGTCATCAACTTATTGCCCAAATATGACAAATCGCTTGCCCCTTCGACTAAATAAGAAACTTCGTCATGATCGCTTTGAATCATAGACCAATAAAAAAAATTTGATCCGTCGACAACAAAAACCACTACTTTCTTTATTTTAGTAACAAGGTTGAAAAGGAAACGGTTTATCACTTTCAAAAAACTGGGAGTTTTATTGGTCTCTTGCTCTGGAATGGAAATATTTTGGATATTCAATCCTGCTTTAGCTAGATTGATTGTTTCGCAGCCATTTATAGAAGCAAAATGGATAAAAGCTGGCGTGAAAAAATCTATATCAACTATGTAAGGCTTGGCTTGAGGGTCTTTTTCTTCATCGTCCCATAAAATAACCAATCCAATATTTTTATCGGAAAAAATAGATACCAAAGCATCAACCACTCTGAAAAAGTGGAAAAAAGCTGGGGCTGTCCAATATTGAGTAAGCTTTAATATAGATAAGTCATTTACGATTGTTAAGTCTCCCTCTTTTTCATCAATCCCCCAAGTCTCAGCCCATTCCCATGACCTTTTAAATGCGCTTTTTTTACTTTGCGGGTCCTCTTTTTCATAAATCCCTGAAACAGGAATTCCATTTTTTTGGATTTGCTTCACTATAGAAGCATTTTCCGCATAACATAATAACGATTCAAGGTTCTTATTTTTAAAATAGTTGATAAAATAAGGTACTTCGGAAAGTCTGCCTATATAGGCAACCGTTTTCTTTCGTTTTAGTTCGTCATGACTTTGATTACTCATACTTCCTATTAATTAAACCTATTTTATTAGTTGTTTCGCCTAAAATATTTTTATTGATATCTTAATATCAAATCTAGTTTTTTAGCCTTCTAATGGGAAAACCCATGCCAAATAATTTTGTCGCTATTATTCAAGCTAGGATGGGATCAACCCGTTCTCCAGGCAAAGTATTAACTCCGTTGTCTGGATTGCCAATGCTAAAACATATCATAAGCAGACTAGAAACGATTAAAAGCATTGATCAAATAGTTTTAGCCATTCCAGATACTCCTGAAAACGATACTTTATTTAACTGGGCAAAAGAAAATTATGTAAACGTTGTCAAAGGTCCCGAAAAAGATGTGCTCCAAAGGTTTATTGTCGCAGCCGAGTCATTTCAAGCAAACCAAATAATGAGAATTTGCGCTGACAGTCCACTAGTTGATCCAAGTTTCATGGAAAATTTAGCCAATAACCACAAAAAAAATTCCGTGGATTTTTCTGCTATTTTTGAAGACGCTCCTATAGGAACAGTTTTTCCCATTGTTTCGCTCAAAGCTTTAAAATATATAGCAGACCGCACGCAAGCTAATCGTTACCGTGAACACGTAACCACTTACATCGAAGATTATCCCCAGGATTTTACTATTTCACGCCTTCCAGCTCCTTCATACCTAAAAGGGAAGTGCTTCAGGTTGACTGTAGACGTGAAAGAAGACTTAGAGCTAATGAAAATTATATATAACCGCTATTTTAAAGAGCAATCTCCTGTAGTCAATTTAGAAACAGTGATCGCTTTTTTAGAAAACAATCCAGATATTGCAAAAATAAATGCTCATGTGGAACAAAATAATTGGCGACAAGATTAGTAAAGGATAATCTCTACGGTTGTTTCATAATAAAATCACATGATTTCAACATCAAGCTTATCTTTATAATCGCATTACTCTTTAGAAAACAAAAAATTGGGTTTGACTGCGAAAGTCAAAATACCTTAATATGTCTTCCAAGAATCAATTTTTTTAGAAAAAAAAATGAATAAACTAGCGTTAAAGCCTTTAAAAATAGGCCACTTTGAAGTTGGCCCAGGACAACCACCATTTATCATCGCAGAAATTGGAATTAATCATAATGGTGATATGGAACTTGCAAAAAAAATGATTTTATCTGCTAAAAAAGCAGGGGCCTCAGCCGTAAAGTTCCAATCCTGGAAAACAAGTAAATTAACTGCAAAAAAATCTGTCAAAGCGGAGCACCATTTAAAAGACCTAGGTTGTGACGGCGAGATTTACGATCTTTTAGAAAGATGTGAATTTAGAAAAGAACATCATTATGAAATTAATGAGTTTTGTAAAAAAAACGACATCATTTTTATGTCCTCTGTTTTTGACGAAGAAGGATTAGAACTATTAGAAGAAATAGGTGTTGTCGCTCATAAATTGGCATCAATGGATCTAAACTATATCGATTTGGTCAAAAAAGTAGCCCAAACGCAAAAGCCTTTGATTATCTCAACAGGTATGGGAAATCTGGGCGAAATAGAAAAAGTTCAAGAGGCTTGCCGTTCTGTTGGAAACGAAAAAATCATTTTTCTCCATTGCGTTTCTAACTACCCGCCTAAAATCGAAGATTGTAACCTTTTAGCGATGGAAACAATTCGGGATACTTTTAACGTTTTAGTCGGATATTCAGATCATACAATTGGGGTGGACGTTCCACTAGCCGCTGTGTCTTTAGGGGCATGCTTAATTGAGAAACATTTCACCCTAGATAAAACAATGGCTGGTCCCGATCAACCTGTTTCAGCTGATCCTGAAGATTTAACTCAAATCTCTCAAAGATCAAAAAATATTGTAACGGCATTGGGTAGCCCCATTAAAAAACCGGTGCCTGCAGAATTAGCCATGATTGATTCTTTTAGACGAAGCGCGATTACCAATAGAGCTATTAAAAAGGGAAAGGTTTTTACTCGTGAAATGATTGATTTAAAGCGTCCTGGGAATGGCTTTTCTCCCGAAGAAATAAAAATGGTGATTGGAAGAAAGTGCACTAGCGACTTGGATGATGATACTTTAATTTTGCCAGAACATTTAGGGGAGTTGGGTTGAAAATCTCAGAATACAAGCCGAAATGAAAATCGTTGCCAAAGGTGATTTAGATTTTTTAAACGATATAACTTCTTTAGGTCCTAACGAGCTTTATCTCCGTGACGACAATTGTTTAGACAAAGCAGCTCCATCTGCCGACCAAATTTGTTCTGTCCATCAACCCAACTCTGTTCTTGTAAACGGTGAGCGGGTACGATTTAACATATCAGATGATGGCGCAGTTGGCGAGGCCTCTGGCAAACTGTTAAAAAGAACGGCTGATTTCGTCGCTAATAATGGGCTCAAAACACTTGTAGTTCACGGCGCTAGGTACAACCGCGAGACGACAGACTTCGATTCTGCAATGAAGTTATTTGTAGATAGAATAGATAATGCTTATAGGGAAGATGTAACCTTAACTGTTGAAAATGACGCTCTGTGGTTCAACCAATATCATAGAGAACATTCGCTTTTCAATTCTTTAGACCATATCGAAACATTTTACTCTTTTCCTCAAATGGAAAAATGTTTCCTCACTCTGGACATCGAGCACTTTTATTCAACTTGTTTGTTCACTCTATTTTTAAGCGAAAATAAAGATGTAGAATCTCTTCACTTCAGAGATTTTGAAAAAATATACCTCCAGTTTGTGGAAAAAAATGAAGATCGTTTTCTTACCGAATTGCGTAATACGTTAGATACATACTTCAAAAAATACAGTTCAAAAATCAATCTTGTGCATTTGGTAGGAACAAACTATAAAAATTATGTTCACGAGCATGAAGGAAAACTCCCTTTAATGGGAGAACACCTTCCTGTTACTATGGATCAAAACGACTTCATGGACTATGAATATCTTTTTTCGAAATTACTAGAATTTAACTTTGAACATTACATTGTTTTAGAAGTAGGGTTTAGACCCTCCGAATATCAAATCGTAGAAAGTATTATTGAGTCGAAAAGAAAATTGACAGAGCTTCTTTCTCAGCTTAAATCTCAAATTGTTTTGAATTAGAATCTAGGTCGCCATAAGAGCTTAACAAATCTTCCGAAAAACACTTTTGGCACTTTCATTCCGGTATTTACGCCTCCATTGATTTTTAGAAGATTCACTCTTTCCTAATACAATTCGAATCATTCCCAATAAATTAACTGAAAGGCGAAAATGTATATTTTAGGCACAACATACGACATGTGGATAACAACCGTCACCTTGCTTAAGGATGGCAAAATCATTGCGGCTTGTCCAGAAGAACGATTAAACCGTGTTAAATGTTGCCGAGATTTCCCCATTAACGCCGTTAAATATTGTTTAAAAGAAGCAGGTATTACTATTGAAGATTTGGACGCAATAGCATTTGGCTGGAACCCTGGTTTTCATATCAGCCATTACAACCCAAGATTTTCACATACTCAAAGATGGCGGGGAGAGTATCTATATACCGTGCCGAATCATTTTTCCCGTTTATTCGAGCAAGAATACGAGAGGGTTGTAACAACGTTATTGTTAGAAAAATGTAAAAAGACAATTCCAATTCACTATATTCCTCACCACCTTTGCCACGCGGCAAGCGCATATTACCTTTCTCCATTTGAAGAATCGGCGATATTGACTTCGGATGGTAGAGGAGAAATCGATACTAATTGGTTTGGATATGCTAAAAATAATGAAATCTTCGAATTAAAAACAGATAAATTTCCACACTCAGTAGGTTTGTTCTATAGCGTAATCACTCAATTTTTGGGTTTTGCTCCGCATGTTGATGAATGGAAAGTCATGGCATTAGGCTCTTATCAAGATGAAAAAGAGAATCCCTATCTAAAAGAACTAGAAAAACTTCTTACCTTTGATGAAAATGGTTCTGTTTCTTTAGACCTAAATTATTTTGATTACTATTTACATGACCGACCCAACTTCTTTAATGAAAAGTTTATTGAGATACTTGGGCCTCCAAGATTAAAAGAAGACCCATTTACCGAACGACATCAAAAAATAGCTTATGCCGTTCAGTATCTATGCGAGAAGTCATTAACTCATATGCTCAATTGGCTTTCCAAAGAAACAGGTATGTCAAACATAGTAGTTTGCGGCGGGACTTTTATGAATTCGGTTTTTAATGGGAAAATCCTAGATAAA